>NZ_JBSRRO010000003.1:0-142619 GCF_055140965.1 Malaciobacter sp. | reverse complement strand
TCAAAAGAGTTTTTAGGAAAAGAACAAGCAAAAGTAAAAAAGATAGATGTTCCACATGAGGAAGAGCCAAAAGCAAAATATGATAAAAAAGAAGAGTATGAAGACAAAGTAAAAGATAATAATAAGTCATACTCTTATGAAAAAAAGCCTAAACAAGCTCAAACTTTTACTTCAAATAGAAGTGATGATGAGTGGGAGAGCTTTTAGGCTTTTCCACTTTTAAAAGGAAGTGTTACTAAAAAAAGTGCACCCTTCCTTGAGTTTTCAACACTAATTTCACCTTCCATATTTTTTTCAACAATCATTTTAGCCATATAAAGTCCAAGTCCTGTACCTTTTGAACTACTTTTTGTAGTAAAGTATGGTTCAAAAATCAAATCAATATATTCATCTTCAACTCCACCTGCATTATCTAAAACTTTAACAATAGCATTTGAACCAACAGCATCAACTTCAATATAAATATTTGGGTTTTTTATATCTCTTTGAATAAGAACATCTTTTGCATTAGAGATAAGATTTAACATTACTTGTGCGAACTCTCTTTCGTATCCATAAATAATACTATTACATTTTACTTTTTTAACAAGATTTATATTGAAATTTTTAATTGAAGCGTCAACTAAAGTTAAAGCCTCATTACAAGCATCATCTAAATAAAAATAGACTTTCTTTTTATCTGGTTTAAAAAAGTTTCTAAAATCTTCAATTGTATTTGACATAAATTCAATTAGTTTATTTGATTCAATAACTGAATCTTGTATCATTTTTTCATCAACTTTATTAAATTTACTTGCAGTTTCTAGCTCCATTAATACACCCGAAAGTTCACTTAATGGCTGTCTCCATTGATGTGCAATCATACTAAGCATAGCACCCATTCTTGCAAGTCTTGATTGATGAAGCATCGCCCTATCTTTTTTCTTTACATCATCAATTGCTTTTTGAACCTTTAGTTCTAGATTTTTGTTCAAATCTTGTAACTCTTGCTCTTTTTTAACTACACTTTTTCTATATTCGTTAAAAGCTTGATTAATTCTATTTGAGATAAAAACAGATAAAATACCAATAATAAATATTACAAAAAAAGAGATAACAACAACAGTTTCAATATATTTATCAACTCTTTTTTCTAATAACTGCTTATTTTTTAAAATAGAGTTTTCAATATCATCCATATAAAGCCCAGCACCAACAACCCAATTCCATTTTTTATAAAGTTTGAAATATCCAAGCTTTTTAGAAAATTTTTTATGATTTGGTTTTTGCCAGTTATATTCTACAAAGACTCCATTTGGCTTTTTCTTTGTTTCATCAATAAACTTTTTAGTAATATAATCTCCACTTGCATCTTTTAAATCAATATCATATTTTCCAATACTATCTTGTCTAAAAGGGTGAGCAATAAGATGATATTTTGTATCATGTATCCAAATATATCCATTATTTTCATAACGAATAGTTTCAATATACTTTATTAAATCTTTTTTGATTTGTTTGAGGTTTTCTTTACTATTTTCTACACTTCCAATTATCCAATCTAATTTTGGAACATGTTTTATATAGATTAATTTATCTTTTAAATCTATATATTTTCCTGTATCAGGGTATAAATAGTTTTTAATAAACTTATCATTTAATTCAAACTCTTTTTGAATACTTTTATTAAAAGGTTGAATAAGTTTATCATTTTGTACATCATATGCAAAGAAATAATCATTTCTATTAATAGCTTTTGAATCAATTAACTGATTCATAATTTCATTTTTTTTAGTACTATTGAGATTTTTATCTTTTGTTAGTACAGATAGTTGATTATAAAGTATTTCAACCCTATTTTTAACTCTATTTTTAACTTCTTGATTTGCTTTTTTCTCATGATAATCTAAATAAGAAAGAACTGAATTTATCTCTTTTTTAAGTATGTTTTTTTGCTTTGAAATATATTGTGATTCTTCTCTAATACTTTCACCCTCAAAATATTTATATTGATTTTGAATAAAAAAATAAATTGTGAAAAATGCAATAAGAAGTACTGTAATAATAGGAGTTAATATAATTAACTTTGAAATATTTTTTTCGCTAAACATTCTATATTTTCCTAGTTTAAATTCAGTAATCTTATTTAGTTATAGTGAGTATTAAGTGAGCTTTTGAAGCTTTATTGATAAATGTGATATTTTTGATTCTCTTTTGCTTGTCTTTTTTCAATCTCTTCATATGTTTTTAAAGCTAATTGTTTAGTATGCTCATCAAGTTTTTTACCAAAATATTCATCTACAAAATTATCTAAAACTAAAATATAAACAATTGAGTTTAAAATAACTGCATTGTCATCTTTCATTTGTTTTGCTAAATCTATTGCATAAATTGCTTCTTGAAAAGTATAAAAAATTCTATCATTTATATTTTCAAGCCTATGTGCATAACCTAAGATAGTTAAATAGTTTTGTTCATACTCTTGATGAATATTCTCTTCTTTTAACACAGTAGAGTACTCTTTTATTGCTTCTTGATGTTCTGTTACAATTTCATCAGTTTCTACAACACTATTTTTAAATTGATAGAAAAAATCTGTTACTTGTGTAATAATCAAATCTATAATAAATCCTTTGAAAAATTTGTGCAATTATATCAAAATAACTAAAAATTAACAAATTTGATAATTTACATACTTGAATTAAAATAATTTTTAAATGCGTTTAATTTTACTAAACTACAATCAAAATCAATATTTACTCCTTTGTCTTTATCATGCTTATAAATATAGTTTTTATCTAAACTTGAAATTAAAGTTTTAAAAAGTGATCTATCAAAATCTAAAATAAAAACATCTTTATTAACTTCCCAAATATAGATCAAATGAAGCAAAAATTCATCATCAATTTTATAGATTTTAAACTCATAATGTTCATACTCATTTTTTTCAAGAAGTTCAAATTTTTTTAGTTTTAGTTGTTCTTTTAAAAAATCTTCATATAAACTAAGTGCTTGACCTTGCCAAGTTGTATCTTCATCAACTTTTATATACTCGATATAAAAATCAGAAGTTTTTAAAGTAAAAGCATCTAATGTATATGGGTCATGTCTTGTTTTTACATCAAAATTTTCTAAAGTATAAGTATAAAAGAAATCTGAATCAATCTTAAAATTAAGCTCATTGGCTTCCATTGAAAAAATTGGTCTTGAGACTCTTATGATTTTTTTTAAAATATTTTTAAAGAATCCCATAAAATCTTCCTTTTATTTAATATTAAGAAATGTACTTTAACATATATATGATTTTTTTTCAAGGAAATTTAAGGGATATTTTTATTTTTTTGTAAGTTTTATATTTATCTGAAAGTTTAGACTAAAGCTTTATTTTCTTTTTTATGCAAAAAGGCATTTTATCTTTTTGTTTTACTTTTTCATTATAATAAAGCACAAATATCAATGTAAATGTAATACATAATAAGCTAATTATTTCAAACATAAAATCTTCCTAATTAAAATTTTTGAAATAATACTATAGTTTTTTTTAACTTATCTTATATATTACAAATTGTAAGATATTATGTAAGTTTTTATTAAACTTCGCTATACTAAAAACTTAAATTTAGGGAAAAATATGGATATACAAAAACACTTTTCAAAAGAAAATATTATTTCAAACTTAGCAAAATATGATATGTATTATCAAATTTCAACAGGTAAACTAATAAATATAACACAAACAAAAGATATAGATACAAATATAGAGTTTCAATATGCACTAGGATCTATTTATGAACTTTTAAAAGATTTAGAAAAACTTGAAAATGCTCAAGAACTTTTTGAAGATGAACTTAGAAACCAAGCAGCAATGGACGCAACACAAAACTTTATTAATAATAATATGCAATTAGTAAAAGATAAAAAAATAGAAATAGAACCTATTATAAATGATATAAATGACGGTAATTTTTTCAATAGAACTATGATAGAAATATGTGAACAAAATCAAGAAAAACAACTAAAAAAATGGGAAGAAGTAATTACAGATAAATTAGCAACTGCAATACTTCAATCCTTGCAAGAGTTAGAAGCTAAAAACTAGCTTCTAGCAAACTCTTCTAAAGCATTGCCTGTAAGTCTATATGGTATCCATTCTGTTTGCCCTTTAGCACCAATACTATCATAAAAATCAATTGATGGTTTATTCCAATCTAATACTTGCCACTCTACTCTACCACAATCATTTTCAATTGCTATTTGAGCAAGTTTTTTAAGTAGTGCTTTTCCTGCACCTATTCCTCTAAACTGGGGTGTTACATATAAATCTTCTAAATAGATTCCATTTTTACCAAGCCAAGTTGAATAATTGAAAAAGTATAAAGCCATACCAATTGGTTTATTTTCATATTCACAAAGCAAAACAGAAGTAACACTTTTCTTTCCAAAAACAGTTTTCTTTATAGTATCAACATCTGTTTTAACTTCATGCTCTGCTTTTTCATAAATAGCCAACTCTTTAATAAAATTAAATATTGTTTGTGCATCTTCTACAGTTGCATCTCTTAAAATAATATCTGACATTTTTCTCCTTTATTACAATAGAATAATTATTAAATCTAAAATAGTTAAAATTAATCTTAAAATTGAAAAAAATCAATATTTAATAGATATATCTTTTTAAATTTAGGTATTTATAAGTTTAAAAACGTAAAATGCTTAATCTATTAATAGTTAACATATTAACTATTAATAAGCTATCTTTTATACTAATTTAACTTAAAAGGTCTTGCATGGCATTTCAATCAGATAATATATTTGGGATTTTAATTGCAAATATTAGAAATCATTTAAAAAATAATCTAGAAAAGAAGTTACAAGAACATGATATATCTGCTGCACAAAGTATTATTATTAGAAGACTTTGTGAAAAAGATAATCTAACACAAAAAGAGCTTGCAAAAGATACATACTTTAAACAATCAAGCCTAACACTTTTAATAGATAAATTAGAACAAAAAGGTCTAGTTGAAAGAAAAAATAAAAAAAATGATAGAAGAGCATATCTTATATGTATAACTTCAAAAGGTAAAAAATTAGAACAAATTATAAAAGATGCAGGAAAAGAGCTTGAAGAAAAAGCACTTGAAGGAATAGATTCACATAATAAAGAACTTTTAATCCAAGCCCTTAAACAAGTATATTCAAATCTAAAGTAAGGAAAATATGAAAATAATACTATTTACAATTTCAATCATTTTTTTATTTAACGGTTGTGTACCCAAAATAGAAAAAATAGAAAAAATCAAAGATTCAAAAATAGAAAAAGAACTAATACAAGATTTAACTAAATTTAGTAGCAATGACATAGAATTAAAAAATAACTGGTGGAAAAATTATGAAGATTCTCAACTAAATGAATTATTAAATGATGCTATAAAAAATGCACCAAGTATAAAACAATTGGAATCAAAATATAAAATAGCAAGAAATTTAACAAAAGCACATCAATCAAAAAATATTCCTAATATAGATTTTGATTCAAATACTTCAAGACAAAGATATAGCAAAAACCATATATACCCTGCTCCACTTGCAGGAAGTTATAATAATTTGTATCAAACAGAACTTGCTTTAAATTATGATTTTGACTTTTGGGATGAAAGAAAAGCTTTAATTAAAGCTTCTAAAAATGAAGCATTAGCAAAACAAGCACTAATTAAAGTTAAGGAATTAGTTGTATATACATCTATTACTAAATTATATATATCATGGAATTTTAAAATTCAAAAAATAAAAAGGTTAAGTACATTAAAAAGATTGATTTATGAAAAGCATAATATATTAGAAAGATTATATAAATTAGGTCTAGCAAATAAATCAAAAATAAATCAAAGCAACTACTTAAGTGAAAAAATAAATCAAGATATATTAACTACAAAAGCACAAATCGAAGATATAAAAGCATCAATTGGTATTATTGGTGGATTTTTACCATCAAGATTAAAAAATTTAAAAAATCCAAATATAACAAAAAACTATAAATTTTATGTACCAAAAAATATTCATTTAGATGTGATATCACATCTTCCTAAAATCGCTTTTCAAAAATACTTATTAATAAGTAAAAATGAGTACATAAAAAAAGCAAAAGCAAAATTTTATCCAAATATAGATTTAAAAGCATTAGTTAATTTTACATCTTTTTCTTTTGTTGATTTATTTACAAAGTCATCTTTTTCTCCAAAAAGTGAAGTAGCTTTTTCATTACCAATATTTAATGCAAATAAAAAACAAGAGAATCTTAATGCAAAAGTAAATGATTATAATACACAAGTTTATGCCTATAATCAAACTATAATAGAAGCTATAAATGAGATAGTCAAAACATTAAAAAAAATAGATCTAAATAAATCAAATATAAAAGCTCAGAATAATGTGATGATTTACAAAATGAAAAATGAAAATATTGAGAAAGAAATATATAAATTAGGATTAAAAAATAAAATCTCTTATTTAGACTCTAAAATAGATATTCAAGAAGAAAAAATAAAAAGTATTTCATTACAAGATAAACAAATGCAACTACAAATAAACTTAATCAAATCACTTGGTGGTGGATACAAAAATAAGGTAAGTAATGTTCTTAGCCTTAAATAAAACTACTTTAAAATATGCAATAAAAGAGTGGGTAAATCAAGATTTACCTATTTTAAAATATATAGTAAAATCTACAACTGCAGCACTTCTTGCATTGTCTATTTGTATGTATTTTAATCTTGAAATGCCACAAACATCTGTATTTACAGTATTTATTGTAATGCAACCTTTTAGTGGACTTGTGTATTCAAAAAGTTTTTATAGATTAGTAGGAACAATCATTGGAACTATTATGGCTTTTATTTTAGTTGGTGCATTTATCCAAGATAGAGTATCTTTTACTCTATTTTTTGCATTATGGATTGGACTTTGTGCCGCTGTTGGATTTATGTCAAGAAACTTCATGTCTTATGGATTTGTGCTTTCTGGATACACTATTGCACTTGTTACTATGCCAATAATGCAAAGATTGCAAGATGTATTTACTTTTGGTATAGATAGATTATCTGAAGTAATTATTGGATTATTATGCTCTAGTTTTATAAGTGAAATACTTTTCCCTCAAAAACTATCCAAAACACTTCAAAAAACTGAAAAAAGAAAATTTGATTTATTAATTAAATCTCTTAGCAATAATGAAAATATATTTAACTTTGAAAAAGAGAGTATAAATTATGCAAAAGATATTTTAGGTACTGATTCACTAAGAATAAATAGTAATTTTGAAACAGGAATGAAAAAATCAAACAGATTATATTATAAAAGATTAAACTCTGAATTTATGCATATAAGTACTACTTTTTTCTCATTGAAAAATATTATAAATAACAACATAAATAATGCAATTTTTGTAAACTCAATAAAAAGTATTTATTTTGTATTAGAAGATTGTTTAAAAAAGTTTTCAGATGAACAACAAACAGTTCAAACAATAAATAATTTAGTACTAGAGCTAAAATCTTTAAAAAAAACAACTCTGTTAAAAATTAAAAAAGAAAAACAGAAAATATCCCATGATGATTTTGAGTTATTGCATGATTTTAATAGTATAACTTATTTAATTACAAGAATCGAAGGTGAATTAATTGAATACTGCACTACATATCTTAGTTTTATTTCAAATGACACTAAGATAAAAAAACTTGAAGATTTTTCACAAAATCTAAAATTTTCTACACATAGTGATAATATTTTAATTTCCTTGATGATTACAAGGGGTGCAATAGCACTGATTTTGATGATGACATTTTGGATGATATCAGGTTGGAAATATGCTCCATTTGCAGTAATTCCAGCAGTTGCTAATACACTTTTATTAAGTACCGCTCCAAATCCAGTAGGTGCAACAAAAAACTTTTTAATTGGTACTACAATTGCCCTATTTATAACACCTATTTATAATTTTTATATTATACCTATGTTTGTAAATGATTTAATTACATTTTGTATATTTTTAACTCCTGTTTTAGCTTTTATTTCACTACTTATGATACTTCCAGGAAAAAATCTAATAGGATTTGGCTTTTTACTTATTTTTATTAATACCTGTGCTATTTATACCCATTATAATATGAATTTTATTAGTTTTGCAGATATGAGTATTGCAACAATATTAGGACTTATTATTTCAGGATTTAGTTTTATTCTTATTGATTTTGCATCAAATGTTTGGATTGAATCAAGAGTAAAAAGAACACTTAATTCACAAATCAATAAATCAATAAAAGAAAAACTTGCTCTTCAAAGAGTTAAACTTGAAAGTGGAAGTTTTGATTTACTTCAAAGGTATTCTGCAATTGGAAGACTTGATACTAAATCAAATAAGACTATTTTTAGATGGGTTTTATCTACTTTAGAACTAGGAAAAGCAATAATTAATATAAGAAGAAAATCAAGCTTATTTTCAAAAAGGCGCCCTCCTCAAATACATAAAATTCTTACTTTAATAAAAAAATATTTTGATTTTAAAAATAAAAAAAATAAAAAAGAACAACTAGAAAAAATAAAACATCATATAGAAGAGTTTGAGCATATACACTTAAACTCTGCAAATGATCAAATCCTATTAAAAGATATTTATATAAATTTTTCAATTATATATTCAATTATAAAAAATAGAGAATTTTTACCAGTAAAAAGAGAAATAAAATGCACTTAATTGTATCACTATTTGGAATACAAATACCAGCACTGATTTTGATATTTTTATTTGCAGGAGTAATTCAAATATTATTAAATAGAGTTTTTGCAGACTTGGGTGTTTATGAATTTGTATGGCATCCAGGACTTTTTAGAACTGCAATATTTATATGCATATTTGCAAGTTTTTCACTAATAATTTATAAATAAGGACATAAATGCAAAAAAATAAAATCATTAAACTTATAAGATATACAATAACATTTACAATAGTTACAATTGCCATAATATTATCAATCACATTATGGCACAATTATGTTGATTTACCATGGACAAGAGATGGAAAAATAAGAGCAGATATTACTCTTATAGCTCCTGATGTTTCAGGAATTGTTACAAAAGTATATGTAAAAGACAATCAATATGTAAAAAAGAATGATAAACTTTTTGAAATAGATAAAAAGCGATTTGAAGCAAATGTTTTAAGACAACAATCACTTGTTGAGATAAAAAAAGCTAACTATTTAAAGAAAAAAGCCCAATACGATAAAAGAGTAAAAGCTAAAGACTCAATAATACCAAAAGATATAAAAGATAATGCAAAATATGATTTGCTTATGGCAAAAGAAGAGCTAAATGAAACAAAAGCAAAATTGAATTTATTAAAACTTGATATAAAAAGAAGTACAGTACTAGCTTCAACTTCAGGATGGGTTAATAACTTGCTTTTAAAAGAAGGTGATTTTATAAAAATAGGAGAGAGTCATCTATCTATTTTAAATGAAAATAGTTTTTGGGTATATGGATATTTTGAAGAAAATAAAATTTCTAAAATAAATATTGGAGATAGCTCAACTATGAATCCACTTGGAACAGATATTATATTAAAAGGACATGTTCAAAGTATTGCAAATGGTATCACAGATAGAGGAAATGAAGTAGGAAAAGGACTTTTAGCAAATGTAAATCCATCTTTTACATGGGTTAGATTAGCACAAAGAATTCCTGTAAGAATTTCTATTGATAAAGTACCAAAAAATTATATACTAAGAGCAGGTACAACTTGCACTATTGAGATTAAAAATTAAATTATTTATGTTCAATCTTTTATATTTTCAAAGATTGAACATAAAATTAATTACTACTTAAAAAGAGTTTGTATTATATTTTTCTTTATCTTTTAAAACTTCAGCTGTTAAGACCATATCTTTAATAATTGCATCTTTTGTATTTGCAAATTTTTCTATGAACTTATCAGAAACTTCTATTAATTCTGCTTGTTTTCCCAATTCACCTAAAAGAAGTATTTTATTGTATAAAGCTAAAGCAACTTGAGATAGAAGCATTGGATTTATTTCATTTTCAAAGTTAATTATTATTTCATCATATGTTTCTAAAGCTTTAGAAATCTCATTTATATTACTTAAAAGCGAAGCTTTATTTACTAGTGCTTTTGCTAGTAATTCTAGACTATCTTTATTGTTAATCTTATTGCATATTTCTATCAATCTATCAAATTTCACAATAGCTTTATCATTGTTTTCTAGTTTTTGATAAATAGAAGAAAGATTAAATAATGCACTAGCAACATCAAGCAAAACCTCTTCTTGTTCTGAGTTTTCAAAGTTTTTGATTAACTCTTCATATACTAAAACAACATCTTCAAGTTTTCCCAACTCTTTTGTACAAATAGCTTTATTTAAATATGTTTTTGTCAATATTAACTCTATTTTTAAAGAAACATCAGATATAAAGTTTTCTAACAATTGATTATAACAAGACAATTCTTCTTCATACTTTTTTTCTTTTGCTAGAATTATGGCTTTATTATATAATGCATAAGCAAAAATATATGAGATATTTTCATCTTTTGTTTTTGAAAAATTATCTATAATTTCATCAAAAGTTTCAAGAAGCTGTTTTTTTTGATCTAAAACTGTCAATACTCTTACCTTTGCCATAAGTGCATAAGCAACTTCAATATCAACTTCTTGTGCAACTTTTAAAAGTTCATAACTTAAATCTAAAGCTTTTTCATACTCTTTATTATGAAATTTTGTATTAAATTCATCATATAGTTCTTTAAAATCTAACTGACTCAACTTATCTCCTAAACTATTTTTTAATCTGTAAAATATAGTAGACTCTATCTTAAAACTTAATATATTTTTTCGATAATTATAAATCAAACTCAATATTTCTTAAATATTTTTCGATTATAGGTTTAAAATCTTTTCTACATATTAAATGTGTATCAAGTTCAAAATCCATATTTGTAATTTTTAGTCTATTTGTATATCCAAACTTTTCTATTATTGGTCGTGAAAAAAGCGCAACACCATAACCAGCTTCAACACAAGATAGTATCAATTCATAGTTTTCTAAATTTACTTTTTTATAACTGCTTTTTTTATTTTTTGAAAGATATTTATCTAAAAAGACTCTATTTAAACAACCATTTTTATATGCAAAAATAGTATTTTGAGCAGTTTTATCTTTTGATTGAACTAAAACTATATCCTCTTTTATAATATTTAAAACTTCTATTTCTTTATGATTTGGATTTCCATTTACAAAGGCAATATCAAGTTTATAATCTAATAATTGCTCAATTAAATTTAAACTACTATCTACAACAAACTCTAAATTCATATCTTTAAAATCTTTGTTTAATTTTTTTTGAAAATCTATTAGTCTGATAGTTGTATTTGATTGAGTTGAACCTATTTTTAGTAGTTCATGATAATCAATATTTCTTATTTTTAAAGTTGCCTCTTCTACTTTTTTAACTATTTCAATAGCATAAGGATAGAGTTTTTCTCCCTCAATTGTAAGAATTACACCTTTATTTGTTCTATAAAATAAAGCATAACCTAAACTCTTTTCAAGTTGTTTTATTCTTAAAGTGACATTTGATTGAGTAAAGTTTAACTCTTTTGCTCCCAAAGAGATACTTTTATTATTTGCAACTGCAATAAATACTTTTAATAAATTTGAATCCATACTATAAAACCTTTATAAAAATAGAGTTTGATATACTAATGTTAGTGCTATAATAAATAGTAAAACCTTTAATATTTTTGCATAAAATTTTGCATCAATTTTTCTTTTTATTTTTATACCCAAAAACATTCCTAAAGATACAATCACAATACTTAAAATAGATAATTCAAAAGCTTCATTTGAGAAAGCACCCAAAGATATAAAAACTATAAGTTGCCCTATTTTAGTAAATAAAAAACATAAATTTGACAATTGAATTGTATCTTTTTTTGTATATTTTAACTCTAAAGTGTACATTATCATCAAAGGCGCAACTATATTTGTAAGACCTGAAATGATTCCACCAATTAAGCCCAAACCATAAGTAGATGACTTTGGATAAGAAGAGATAAATGTAGCTTCAATTTTTACAAAAGATTGTAAAAGATAAACAAATATAATAAAAGCAAGTAAAAGTTTGAAATAGTTTGAATTTGTATAAACTAAAAGAACAGTTCCTAAAGCACTTCCTATCACCATAAGTAAGATAATAAACCAAAACTTTTTTAAAGCTTCAAAAAACTTACCCTCACTTAAAATACTAATAATATTCACAAGCATAGTAGAAATAAGCATATAAGTAATTGTTGTTTGAATATCAGTAAATAAAGCAACCAAAGGAGTAGAAATCATCCCAAAACCAAAACCAATACTACCATGAACAAGTGAAGAAAAAAGAACAATCACCCCAAAAGCAATTACAAAATAAATATCCATATGACTACCTTTAATATTACATATAACTATGTGTAATACCAAAAGGCATTACTAAAGATTATATCAAAAGTTTATTAAAGGTGTTTTAAATATTTAATTTATGCTTTTTTAAGGCCATCTAAAATAATTCTTTTCATAAAAGTTTCATCAGCGTATTTTACACACTCTATTGATGCATTAATATATTCTTGGGATGTATAGTTTGAATAATCAATTGGTTGATAACCATTATAAACAACAATCATATCAAAAAATAATCTTGTTATTCTTCCATTTAATTCATAAAAAGGGTGAAGACAAATCAATTCTGATTTTATCAAAGCAATTTTTTCTGCAAAAATTTCTTTAGATATGAAACTACAATCTCTTAAGTAATTCTCTTTTTCAACATATCAAAAACTGTATTTTCATTTAATTGTGAAATATAAAGTTCATATGCTTGTTTTAATAAAAGAGATTCTATTTCATGTAGTTCTAATGAGTTTTTTAAAGAGAGTTTATTTATCGGAATATCTGTACCATCATAGTAGATTTCACTATCTTTTTGATGATACTTTGACATTGTATTTTTCCATTAAAACTTTTGCTTTTACTTGCACTTCTTTAGATGGTTTTTTATATCCCTCAATTAAATTTGAGTCTCTAACTGTTTTTGAAATTTGAGATTTACTTACTTTTGCAATAGTCATTTATAACTCCTATTTTGTAATTATATTTTATCTAATTTTTACAAAAAAAGAAAAGCTTTTTATTTTTTATATATACTTTTAAAATCGTTACTATAAAACTATCAATTTTTTACAATATCAATAATAATCAGCCTTAATTATAAAAATATTTTACTTATAATACTATTTTTAAAAGAGTTAGTTGTATGAAGATTCAAGGCGAAGTAAATTTTTGGCGATTGAGCATACTAAAGTATGTGATTGAGCCAAAAATTTACTTCAACGCAGAAGATTTATGCAAATAGCTCTTTTAAAGAGCTTTTGCTGTGATTCTTGATAATCTTTGTGCGAATGACACTGCGTCAGTAATTTCCATACCTTCACTTAGTTTTGCTTGGTCTAGTAGTACCCATGAAACATCATTGATTAAAGAGTCATCTGCACAACCATTTAGTTTTTTAACTATATCATGGTCTGGATTTATTTCTAAAATTGGTGCTGATTCTGGTACTTCTTGTCCCATTGCTTTCATCATTTGTGCCATTTGTGCCATTGGATCATTTGCATCTTTTACAACACAAGATGGAGAATCAGAAAGTCTATTTGTAACTTTAACTTCTTTTACAGATTCACCTAAAATATCTTTGATTTTTTTAGTTATATCTTGGAATTTCTCTTCTACTTCTTTTTTCTCTTCTTCTGTTTGCTCTACTTTTGGAGGTTCAACAGAAGTAATATCTTTAAATTCCCACTCTTGGTATGCACCTAAAGTTGGTGTGATAATCTCATCTATCTCTTTATCATCACAAATTAAAACTTCGATATCATTTTTCTTATAACTTTCTAATAATGGAGAGTTTCTTAATACTTTTTCATTCTCACCTACAATATAATAAATTGCTTTTTGTTCAGTATTAGCTCTATCTTTATAAGCTGCTAATGAAGTTAATTTACCATTTTCAGTTTTAGTAGATTTGTATCTAATTAAATCTAAGATTAAATCTTTATTTGTAAAGTCTTGGTAAGCACCCTCTTTTAAAGGTCTATTATATTGAGAGATAAACTCTTCATATTTCTCTTCATCTTTAGCAAGTTTTTTAATCTCATTTAAGATTTTTTTAACTGAACCTTGTTTGATATTTGCTAAGATTCTATTTTCTTGTAAAATTTCTCTACTAACATTTAATGGTAAATCTTCACTATCAATAATACCTCTTACAAATCTTAAGTAAGTTGGTAATAACTCTTTTTCATCATCAGTAATGAATACTCTTTTAACATAAAGCTTAACTCCTGGTTGATAATCAGCTCTATAAAGATCCATTGGAGCAGTTTTTGGAATATAAAAAAGTGTTGTATATTCGTTTACACCCTCAGCTTTTGTATGAATAGTACATAAAGGATCTTGTGAATCATGAGAAATTGATTTATAAAACTCATTATAATCTTCTTGTTTTAGACTAGATTTTGGCTGTGTCCAAAGTGCTGTTGCTTCATTGATTTTTTCATGTCTATTTTCAATAGTTTTTTTAGCTTCTTTTCCAGCTTTTTTATCCTCTTCACTTAACTCTTCTTCTATTTCTTCTTGGTAATTTAAGTAAATTGGATATGCAATATGATTTGAATATTTTCCAATAATATTTTTAATTCTTTCTTTAACTGCAAATTCAGATGCTTCTTCATCTTTTAATTTTATATAAATAACTGTTCCATTTGTCTCTTTTGTAACAGGGATTATTTCAAATTCACCAGTTCCAGTTGAAGACCATTTATAAGCAGTCTCTTCACCAGCTTTTTTTGAAATAACATCAACATTTGAAGCTACCATAAATACAGAATAAAACCCTACTCCAAATTGTCCAATTAAATTACTATCTTTTTTTGCGTCACCTGTTAATGCTTCAACAAATGATTTTGTTCCAGATTTTGCAATAGTACCAATAGAAGAGATTAACTCTTCTTCATTCATACCAATACCATTATCAACTATTGTAATAGACTTATCTTCTTCATCAAAAGAGATATTAATCTCTCCAGACCAGTCCTCACCAATAGATTTTTTCATATTATCATCTGTTAATTTTAAATAGTTTAATTTATCAATTGCATCACTTGAATTTGATACAAGCTCTCTTATAAAAATCTCTTTATTTGAATATAAAGAGTGAGTCATTAAGTGTAGTAATTGTCCTACTTCTGTTTGAAATTGATGTTTTGCCATTAATTATTCTCCTTAATTTTAGGAAATGGACAAATTGCAAAAAGCAATATGCACCATAATTTCTCCTATATATTTTATAAATTTTACAGAAGAATTTTAGCACAACTTTATAAAAGTTGGCTAAAGTTTTTATTTTATTTAGCACTTTTGCAAGACAAGTGCCAACAAAGACTTTTTTTAGACTTAAGTTGCAACTTAAAACTTTTCCTGTATTATAAAGTGACAATAAAATTACAAAAGAGTTGATAAATGAAAAGAAAAATACTTTATAAAATGATTTTAATTATTATGATTCCTACTTTAGGAATGATTTTTTTTAGTAGTATCTATATTTATAACAAATATAAAACTTTAGATAGGCTTGATACTATTGATCTACATATAAATTATGTACTTAATGCAGAGTTTTTATTAAATAATTTACAAAAAGAGAGAGGTATGTCAGCTGGGTATATTGGTTCACTTGGCAAAAAATTTAAAGAAGATTTACTTTTTCAAAGAAAACAAACAGATAAATCAAAAAAAATTTTTGATGATTTCATATTAGGATATGACTTTAACTCTCAAAAAGAAAAAAGCCATATCAAAAAAATTCAAAATGAACTTTTCAAATTAGAAAAACTAAGAAGTAAAGTTTTAAAACTTGATATAGATTTGACAAATGAATTAAAAAGTTATAATCAAATGACAAATGCGATAATTGATTCAATTACTATTTTATTAACAAGCAATGTAAATAACAACATAAGCAATAAACTTCTTGCAACGCTTTATCTTATTAATACAAAAGAGTATGCGGGATTAGAAAGAGCAATATTATCAAACAGTTTTTCTAAAAAATATTTAGAAAAAGATGATTTTACAAAAATTGTAAAATTAGTATCTTTACAAAATAATAATATTAAAAATTTCAAAAATATTATAAGTATTCAAGAACTAAACTTCTTTTATAATACTTTTAATTCAAAACTTATTGAAGATGTTTTAAGTTATAGAGAAAAAATATATAAGCTTGGCAATAGCAAAACTTTAGATGTAGATGCGAAAAATTGGTGGGATATTTCAACTAAAAGAATTGATGCATTAGGAACTACAATTGAGTATTTTATGAAAGCTGTTTTAAAAGATGCAAAACAATTAAAAACTTACACAATAAATAGTTTAATATATAGTTTTATACTTTGGCTTATTGGTATACTTGCTTCAATATTTTCTATTTTTGCACTTAGAAAAATAACAAAACAAGAAAACCAAAACTTAAAAAGTTTAAAAAAACAGAAAAAAATCTATAATATTTTAAATAATGCAAATGAATTAATAATTTATAATTATACAATGGAAGAGGTTTTAAATAAAGCTTGTAGCTTTGCTACAAAAGAGTTAGACTTATCTCTTAGTTTTATTTGCTTATTAAATAAGCAAGATAGATTGCAAATAGTGGAATCAAGTGGTAAAAATAAAAATATTTTATCAAAACTTGAAATTAATAACAAAAATAAAATCTACAAAAAATCTTTAATTGAGAGAAAAAATCTGATTGTAAATAATACTAAAGAAGATAAGTCTTCTCTTGATTTAACAACAGAAAAATTAAATGAAATTAATTCAATTGCAGTTTATCCTTTATATAAAAAAGACAAAAGCATGGGTATTATGGCTTTTTGTTCTAAAGATATAGATTTTTTTGATGAAGAGATTGTTACCATATTTGACAAAATGACAAATGATTTATCTTATGGTTTAGAAAAAGAAGAGAATGAGAAATTAAGATTAGAGTATGAAGAAGAGATAAAACTTGCTTCTTACTCATTTGATTCACATGAAGCTATGGCAATTACAGATGCAAATGCAAATATTATAAAAGTAAACAGCTCTTTTACAAAAATCACAGGATACACAAATAGTGAAGCAATAGGAAATAATCCAAAAATACTAAAATCTGGAAAACATAGCAAAGAGTTCTATGAAAAACTTTGGAGTGATATTTTAAACTATGGTTCTTGGAGTGGAGAGATTTATAATAAAAGAAAAAATGGTGAGATTTATCCTGAAAGAGCAACTATTACAGCAATTAAAAACAATATGGGAGAAACTACTCATTTTATTGCACAATTTTTTGATATTACTGAAATAAAAAGAAGCCAAGAAAGACTTATTCATCAAATACAAACAGATAGTCTTACTGGATTGTATAATAGAACTATCTTAAATGAAAAGTTAAATCAAGCAATCGCACTTGCAACTAGACACAAAATATTTGGTGGTGTTATTTTTATTGATTTAGATAATTTTAAATATATAAATGATTCATTAGGGCATGATGTAGGAGATTTATTTTTAATAGAAATAGCAAAAAGAATAAAAGGATGTTCAAGAGTTGATGATATTGTTATAAGACTTGGGGGAGATGAGTTTGTAATATTAGTACAAAATATTAGCATGCAAAAAGAAGAAGCAATTATTAAAATAGAAAAATTTGCAAATAAAATATTAAATTCACTAGATAATCCAATAAAAATCGATAAGCATAAATTAACTACCACAAGTAGTATTGGAGTTGCACTTTTTCCTGAAAATAATAAAAATTCAATCGATATTATAAAAAATGCAGATGCAGCAATGTACTTATCAAAAGAACAAGGTAAAAATAGAGTTATGTTTTATCATGAAGATTTGGATAAAAAAACAAGAAACTATTTAAGAATAGAAAATGAATTAAGAGAGGCTATAAAAGAGAATCAATTTGAGTTATATTATCAAAAAAAATATGATTATGAAAAGAAAAAAGTTTTAGGATTTGAAGCTCTTATTAGATGGAATCATCCAACAAAAAAAATCTTATATCCAGACAATTTTTTAGATGTTGCCAAAAAATCTGATTTAATTATTCAAATTGGAAAATGGGTTTTAAAAACAGTAATTAATCAAATAAGTGATTGGAAAAAACAAAATATAGATTTAGATGATATAAAAGTATCAATAAATATATCATTATTGGAGTTTTCTCATCCAGAGTTTTTAAATAGTGTAAGAAAAATAATTAAAGAATCAAATTTTGATACAAAATATCTAGAGTTTGAAATAGATGAAGCATCGATTTTCAAAGATTTAAATCTTGCAATCAAAAGAATAAGTCAATTAAAAGAGTTAGGTATTTCTTGTAGTATTGATGGCTTTGGAGTGGGATATTCTTCACTTAATTCAATTTCTAAAATTCCAGTTGATACAATAAAATTAAATAAAGACTTTCTAAGACAAAAAGATGTTTTAGTAAATGATTCTATAATAAATATGGTAATAGAAATTGCACAAAAACTAAATCTTAAACTTATAATTGAAGGAGTAGAAAAAAAAGAAGAGATTGATTATCTTATTGAAAAAAATAGCTATTTATATCAAGGTTACTATTTTAGTAAACCGCTTAAAGCAAAAGATGCAATTTTTTTACTAAATAAAAAATAAAGATAATTTGCATATACTTATGCAAAGGATTTTTAGATGAAAAGAAAAATTTATATTGTATCAACACTTATTATTGTAATATTAATAGGTTTTGTAGGTGGGGCAGTTGATATTTTACTATCTGATTCAGTTATAAAGATTGCAAATGATTTAGGTTATCCTTTATACTTTTTTACTGCACTTGGCGTACTTAAAATAGTTGGAGGCGCAATGCTTTTATTGCCTAAAAAACTTGATAGAATTAGAGATTTTGCTTATGCTGGATTTGCACTTGATTTTCTATTTGCTTCATATTCACACTATAGCTCAGGAAGTAATATAGAAGAGGTTATTATACCTTTCGTATTTTTAGTTATTTTAGCTATCTCATTCTCTTTAAAAAATAAAACAACACTATTTAAAAGTAGCGAACTTTAAAAAAAAATTTAAAGTTCGCCTAGCAAAATTCAATGTAATACATTACTAATTTAAAAAAAGATAAACTAACAAATCTATAAAAAAGGATTGAAATGAATGAAACTCAATTTTTAAAAGATGTAGAAAATATATATCAATTTTTAGAAAATGAAAAAAACAATACAAATAAACTTATAACATATCTTGAAAATAAAGAGTTTGATAAACTAACTATTATTGATGAGTTTGCTCAAAGTTTAGGTTTAAAACTTGATGAGAATTTAAGATTTGCACTTATTACAAGACTTGTAAATTTAAGAGATGATTCACTAGTTCAAGTTTTAAAAAGATTAGAAAAAGATGAAAAAGAGATAATTGATTTACAAGAAAAAGCATATCTTTTTGTAAAAGAGTTTTGGGAAAATAAACATTTAAAATTAATAAATCATATTGAAGATAACAACTTATTAACACCATTTTATAAAGAAGTTTTCAATGGAGTTTATAGTGTTGGTAAAGCAATGAGCAAATGGCAAAGTTCATGGACAGCGCTTATTATTAATAAAACAAATAAAGAACTACTTGAAAAGTTTGATGGAAATGAAACTAAAGTATTTGAATACTTAGAAAAAGAAAATTTATTTGACTTAGGACATGGACAAGAAATAGCTGATAGATGCTACTCTGCATTAGTAAAAGATAAAGACAAATACAAATCTCAAGCTTATATTAAAGCTTTTAAAAAAGAGGTAACTGATGTAGTTGATGCTTTAGAAAACTTTGCAGATAGATTAATTGAGCTTGAAGATGAAATATATAATCAAAAATGGGATTATGTTTTATATATTCAAGCACTAATTAAAGCATTTAGTGAAGACAATGTAAACAAATTAGTTGAAAAATGGGCAGATGTAGATAGGGCTTGGATGAAAATAACAACACCAATTCAAATAGGACATCCACTTGAATATTATGAAGACCATTTTAGAAAAGCAGTTGCATTAGAGTGGGATATAAGACTTACAAACCCTACTTTTGCAAAAAATGAGAAAAGAGTAAATAAGATTAAATTTGCTTTTGAAAAAATATATAATAGTTTTGAAAAAAATGAAAAATATGAACATATTTACAACTTCTCTTTAAAATCTCTTGATAAAGTACAATTATATATTGGAAGACCTGCTTTATTTTTTGGAGCTGGATTCAATGGACTATTTTCAGCACAAGTTGTGCCAAATGATGAAATAGTATCAAAAGAAGAAGGTAAAAAGATTTTTGCATTTTCTGATGAAATATTACAAATTTCAAGGGCAAAACCATTTTTAAAATTAGCTCGTGAAATTTTTGGACAAGAGCTACTAACTAAAGATAGAGAGTTTTTATTTAATGAGACTGCAAAATGGCATCAAGTTTATGATATTAGTACAATTGGACATGAGTTTGGTCATATTTTATGGTGCGATGATGAAACAGAAGCAGTTATGAATAAAACAGGAAACTTTAAAAATATAGAAGAGTTTAAAGCTACAACTGGTGGACTTATTTCATTTTTTTGTGATGAAGATGATGATGAAAAAGAGCTTGAAGAACAAGTTCTAATTGATTTAGTAAAAAGAGCTATTGGATTAATTGCATGGATGGAAGTTGATGAAGTACAACCATACTATTGTGAGGGATTAATTCACTTAAATGCTTTATTTGATACAAAAATTTTAGACTTTAAAGATGAAACTTTAAGTATTGATTTAAATTCAAAAAAGATTGAAGAACTTAAAAAATGGTATATTACAATATATACAAATCTTGCAAAACACTATTTAGATAAAAAAGATGCAACTATATTTTTAAATCAATTTGCAACAAAAGAAGAAAAATATTTTATGCCTGTAAATGAGAAAATAAACTCATTTGTAAAATACTACTTTGAAAGATATAAAGCAATTGGTCAAGAGTTAGACACAGAAGATAAAAAATCAAACTACATAAAAAAAGGCTAGTTAAAAAACTAGCCTTTAAATAAATAGCAGTTTATTTTATGATTGTAGTTTTTTAGCTACAAGTTCATTTACTACTTTTGGATTTGCTTTTCCCAAAGTAGCTTTTAAAACTTGTCCTACAAAAAACCCTAAAAGTTTACTATTTCCATCTTTGAATTTTTGTACATTTTGTGGATTATTTTCAATAACCTCATCAATTATAGGTAAAATAATAGATGTATCACTTATTTGAATTAAACCTTTGTCTTCAACTATTTGTTTTGGCTCTTCACCTGTTTGGCTCATTTGTTCAAATACTTGTTTTGCTATTTTTGTTGAAATAGTTTCATCATCTACCATTTTAACTAGCTGGGTAATATGTTTTTCTTTGAACTTTAACTCATCTATTGACTTATCTTTTAACTGTTTTGCCACATCATTTGCTACATAATTAGCTAAAATACTTATTTGAGGAAGTATTTGCATAGTTGCTTGATTATAAATAGAAGTAAGCTCTTTATATGCATTTTCAAAAAATGATGAAAGTTTCTCATCTCTTGCTAAAATATTAGATACTTCATTATTTAACTTAAACTTTAAATTATATTTTTCAAATAATATCTTTTGTTCATCTGTCATAGGTTCTGCTTCACCATGAACTTGTACTTTATTTAGTTCTTGCTTTGACTCTTTTGGTTTTTCTTTTACTTTTTTAGTTTTCTTAGCCCATGAATCTTTTAAAGAAACGATTTTATTAAATACTGGTGTTTCATCACTATAATCAATTGGATCTTTATAAAAATAACCTTGTCTTTCAAACTGAAATCTTTCATCTATGTTATCATCAATAACAGCTGGTTCTACAAAAGAATCTTTTATAATCTTTAATGACTCAGGATTTAAATCTTCTAAGCCCTCAGGAGATTCACTTTTATACAACCTATCATAAAGTCTTACTTCAACTTTTTTTGCTTCTTTTGCACTTATCCATTGAATAGCACTTTTTACTTTTATGCCACTTGTATCGCTTCCACTTTTTGAGTTAGGATAATACTCTGCTTTAATCTCTGTTATATTTCCATTTGAGTCTTTGATTACTTCCTTACAAGAGATAATATATCCATGTCTTAATCTAACTGGTTGATCTAAAGTAAGTCTATAGTAACCTTTTGGTGGATTTTCACAAAAATCTTCTCTTTCTATATAAAGTTCTTTAGAAAAAGGTATTTTTCTAGAACCCTCTTTTGGTACATCATGGGGATAATAAGAAGCTTCAATTATCTCTTTATCTTTTTCATAATTTTCTATAGTTACTTTAAGTGGGTCAAGAACACACATAACTCTTGGAACTTTTTGATTTAAGTCATCTCTTATACAAAACTCTAATTGAGCAACATCAACCATAGAGTTTGCTTTTGCAATACCAATTTGCTCACAAAAATTTAAAATAGATTCAGGTGTGTATCCTCTTCTTTTATATCCTGCTATTGTTGGCATTCTTGGATCATCCCAACCACTAACATATTTACCCTCAACTAATTCAAGAAGTTTTCTTTTACTCATAACTGTATAATTCACACCTAATCTTGCAAACTCATATTGATATGGTCTTGGTGGTTCTAGTTTTAATGTATCTAATACCCAATCGTAAATATCTCTGTTGTTTTCAAATTCAAGTGTACAAATTGAGTGAGAAACACCTTCAATATAATCAGATAAACAGTGTGCAAAATCATACATTGGATAAATACACCACTCATTAGCTGTTCTAAAGTGATGAGCGTGTCTAATTCTATATAATAAAGGATCTCTTAATTTCATATTTGCAGCACTCATATCAATCTTTGCTCTTAATACATGTTCGCCATTTTTAAACTCACCATTTTTCATCTTTTCAAAAAGTTCTAAGTTTTCTTCAACAGTTCTATTTGCATATTTACTTCTTTTTCCTGCTTTAGTAACTGTTCCTCTATACTCTTTCATCTCTTCTTCACTTATACTATCAACATAAGCTTTACCCATTTTGATAAGCTTTACTGCATATTCATAAAGTTTAGGAAAATAATCAGATGTAAAGTGTACTTTTTCATCCCATTCAAAGCCAAGCCATTTAACAGCATCTTTCAATGCATTTACATATTTTGTATCTTCTGTTGTTGGATTTGTATCATCCATTCTTAAATTACAATGACCATCATAATCTTTTGCAATACCAAAATTTATACAAATAGATTTAGCGTGTCCAATATGAGGAAAACCATTTGGCTCAGGAGGAAATCTAGTAACTACTTCTTTGTATTTGCCTTTTTTTAAATCCTCTTCAACTATTGCACGTAAGAAATCTTTATTTTCATTCATTATTATTAAGCCTTTTTATTTTAAAACTTTTCTTTTTTGGTTTGCATTTTATCTAATTTGAGCTTATAGCATCATAGCAATATTAATTAAAATTATTCATCTAAATAAAACATATTCATTGTATAAAAATAACATACCAAATAACATTTTAAAATGATACAATAAATATAACTAGAAAGGATATACATCATGAAAGTATTACTTACAGGCTCAACTGGATATATAGGAAGAAGACTAAAACAAAAACTAAAGGAAAATAAAAATATTTCACTTAGATTATTTGTAAGAAACAAAAAAAGCTTATCTTCTAATATTGAAAAAGATATTGAAGTTTTTGAGGGTGATACATTTAATAAAGAGAGTTTAAAAGAAGCACTAAATGGTGTTGATACTGCTTATTATTTAATTCACTCTTTAAATAGAACTGATTACAAAAACTTAGATAAAATTTCAGCACAAAATTTTATAGAAGTTGCAAAAGAGTGCAATGTAAAAAGAGTAATATACCTTGGTGGGCTGGGAGTTAAAAATAGTGATACAAGTGAACACTTACTTAGTAGATTGGAAACAGGAGAAGTTTTAAGTGATCAAAAAGATGTTCAAATAATTTGGATTCGAGCAGGTGTTATCATAGGTTCTGGAAGTACAAGTTTTGAAATAATTAGAAATCTAACAGAAAAACTTCCTGTTATGACTACACCAAAATGGGTATTAACAAAAGCTCAGCCAATTGCAGTTGATGATGTATTAGAATATTTAGAAAAATCACTATTTTTAGAAGAAAAAGAAAATTTAATAGTTGATATTGGAGCTGAACAATTGACATACAAACAAATGATGCTTCAAACAGCAAAAGCTTTAGGCTTAAAAAGATATATAATACCACTTCCATTTTTAACAATTAATTTATCTTCTTATTGGCTTAATTTATTCACTCCTGTACCTTTTAAAGTTGCAAAAGCATTAATTGAGGGTTTAAAATCAGAAGTTGTAATACAAAATGATAATGCAAAAAAGTATTTTAAAGATGTAACTCCTATGCCTTTTATAGATGCAGTAAAAAAGGCTGTTAAAGAAATTGAAACAAATCAAGTAATTAGTAGATGGAGTGATAATGCAGGAAAAATTTGGGAAAAAGATCATACAAAAGAGATAGCAGATGCTATATTTATTGATAGAAAAGAGATTGATATTTCAGATATTTCTAAAAGTAAAGTTTATAAAAGCTTTATTAGCGTTGGAGGTAAACAAGGTTGGTTTGATTATGACTTTTTATGGGAATTAAGAGGAATAATTGATAAAATCATTGGAGGAGTTGGACTAAAAAGAGGAAGAAGAAGCCAAGACGAATTAAGAGTTGGAGAGAGCTTAGATTTTTGGAAAGTAGTTGATATTAAAGAAAACGAAAGATTACTTTTATTTGCACAAATGAAAATTCCAGGTAGTGCTTGGCTTGAGTTTAAAATAAAAGATGAGAAACTTATCCAATCTGCATATTTTTATCCTAAAGGAGTTTTAGGAAGAGCTTATTGGTATACTCTTATTCCTTTACACTATTTTGTTTTTAATAATATGATTACAAATATTGTAAAAAGAGCAAAAAAAAGCTAAACAAAAAGAAATATTAAATTTAAAACCTAATACTGATTTTTCTTTTTTTTATATCAATATAAGTGTATATTTTCACAAAAACAAAGGTTATAATATGCAATTTAATATAACAGCTGCACAAGTAGGAATTAGGCCTCCTGTAAATCTTCCTGATCCTAGATTTTTAGAAGTTTTAGGAGAAGAGAAAATAAGAAAATTAGTATCTGATCATTATGATTTATTAAGACAAAGTAATATAAAAGGACTTTTCCCTCCAACAGATGAAGGTTTTGAAAAAGCAAAAGAGCACTCAGCAGATTTTTTTATACAAATTTGCGGAGGACCTAAATACTTCAATGAAAAAAGAGGTGCACCAATGATGGCAGCAAGACATAGTCCTTTTAAGATAAACCAAGAAGCAAGACGAATTTGGTTAGAAAGTTATGCGATGGTACTTGTTCCACTTGATATTGAAGATGATATAAAACAATCTTTTTGGAACTATATAGATATTTTCTCTATTTGGATGATGAATAGTAATGAAAACTAAGCTTTATGCTTAGTTTCCAATAGCTAAAGCATATAAAACCATACTATTATCTTCTATAAATTCACAAACCTCATCATCATAATAAGCGCCAATTCCACTACATCCATAACCTAAATAGTTTGCAATCAAATATAGTCTATGACCTATAATTCCTGCTTTTTGATAAGCTGCTTGATAGTTTTTTGATTTGGTAGTAAGAAAAAAAGTAACGGCACTATCTTTTCCTAAATCTTGTTCTAAACATAAATAACCAGCTTTTGTTTTAAAATCACCCTCTTTTATATAACTATTATCTTTATATAAACCCAAAGGCATAGAAACAACTCTATTTATAACACAATAAATATCAATGGCTTCATCACAATCACTTGTAATTGGCTCATTTAAAATCTCTAATACTTTTAAAAACTCATCTTTTTTTATAGCTTTTAAACTAAAATCTCTAATTGAGCGCCTTTTAAAAACTGTTTGTTTAAATATTTCTTTGTTATAAAAAAAGTTTGGAGATAAATTTTGTGAATGCTTTTGCTTAATGCTTAAAGATTTTTCATAAGCTTCTTGAATTAACTCATTTTCTTCAAAATAGTAAGTTCCATCCACTTTTGGTAAATCCAAGTTAGATACTTTTTCTACCTCTTCTAAAGAGTTTGAACCTACAACTACACTTGCTTGAAAAAACTCTTCATTTGAAAAATTAAATAGTTTATTTAAAGCCTTTTTATCAAAATCATAAATGATTTTATACTTTTTGTCATGTAAAAAACTACTAGCTTCTAAAGTTCCTAGTAAATGCCCTGAATCAAGTAAACAATATCTTAATGCTCTATTTTTATACTTCCAAGAAGAACGAAAATATAGTGATGAAATAAAGAAAATAAAACCATTTACTTTATACTTATAATTCAATAAAGGCTCAATTCCATCATTTGTAATCTCTTTTAATAGTGTAATACTTGAACTTTTAATATCAAAATGATAAATACCATCTTTTATATTCTCATTATTTCTACTTTGAAAATATATTTCATTTGGATAAAGAGCACCTGCACTGGGATTTATTCTTAGATAATACTCTACATTTGGATAGATTTTCTTTGCACTTAATCCTGCAATATAATATAAAAAGCTATGATTTATAAAATCTAAATTTAATTCATACTTTTCAAAACTATCATATGATTTGAAAACCATTGGTTGATTTTCCCAACTTAATCTATTTGGATAGTTTCTAACTGAAAAGTATGAATGTTTTGTATTTAAATGATAATCAAAAAATTCATCAAATTTCATTTATCATCTTTTTGAAGTATCAATCCCTGGATTTTCTTGTGTTCCAACATAATCATCATCAATTTGACTATAATTGTATTTAAAACTTGCATATATAGCACCTACAATTATTATTAATGCAATTACTAATCTTACAGTATTTCTTTTACTTTTAGATTCATTTCCATCATAATCTTCAATTTTATGCATACTTAACTCGTCATCTTCATACTTACTCATAATATGACTCCTTTATATTATTAAGCCAATATAACTAATAGTTTCTTAACTAAAAGGTCATAAGTTTAAGTTATGGTACTTTTTAAACTTATCTTTATAATATACACAAAAAGTGTATATTATATAGTAGAAACCATTAGTTGATTTACTGTTGTTACAATATCTTTAATATCTTTTTCTTCTTTTGTCATAAACACATCAAGATGATCTCTTAACTTATAAAAAGTCTCTTTTTCATTTGCAACAAAGTTTGAAAAAGCAGTTTCTGGAGCTTCATTTACTCTTTTGAAATTTAATATCTTTTTTGTATAGTGAACAACAATATAGTCAATAAACTGTAAAACCTGATTTCTAAGTATAACATCATTTTTTGAATGAAGTTTTAATTTACTTAAAGAAACAATTATCTCCAAGATATTAAACTCATGAATTAGTTGATAAAATAGTACTATTACATCTTTAAATGTATGATTAGTATTCTCTTTTATAACTATTCCTGCAACGGCAAATCTTAAGTAATCAATAACACTAAAGAAAAGATTAAACTCTTCATCATTAGGAATCAACTCTTCTATTTTTTGAGTATGAATTTCAGCAAGTTGTGAGAATAGTTCATTTTTATGATCAAGTATATGAGCTGAATCAACTTGTGTTTTATTCATATATTTAACCATCCATTTAGTACTTGTAAATAAAATATACTCTAATTTAGCAATTAGTTTATATTGTTTGTCAATATTCATAATATAATCTTGAGAATAAATTTTTTCTCTTATTTCATTTGAACCAAATAACTGTTTTACAATTAAATATGCTTTTATTTTTTGTAAAAATTTATCCTTACCTAATTTCTCATAATCTCCTATGAAAGTAGACCCTTGTGAGTTTATAATTATATCTGCAATTTTTGTAGCAATTATCTCTCTTTTTAAAGGATGATTTGTTATTTCATGTTCATATGCACTTACAAATGATTTAGGGAAATATCTATAAAGATACTGTACTGCAAACTGTTCATCTACTAAAGTTGATTCTAAAAGAGTTTGTTTAATAAAGATTTTTGAGTATGATAAAAGTGAACTTAGTACAGGTCTTACGATTGAGTCATTTATATCAACTACATCTTCTATATTTTCATTTTTAGGGATATAAAAGTCATGTCTATTAAATGCTGTTACATATTTTTCTAAAATCTCTATTGTCTTTATAAAATTATTTTTATATTTTCTTGACAATCTTTCATCCATAGATATTACTAAAGATTGATTATAATTATTTTGCAATACCAAATTTACAACTTGGTCTGTCAAACTATGTAGTGTTGCTTTTGTTTCTTGTTCACAAAGTAAGCCCTGCTCTTTTATAATATTTAATAAAATTTTTAGATTTACTTCATGGTCAGATGTATTTACTCCACCTGCATTATCAATACCATCTATATTTATTTTTCCACCATTTAAAGCATATTCAATTCTAGCTTTTTGAGTAAATCCTAAATTTCCACCCTCACTTACAATTCTTGCTTTTATATCTGTTGCATCTACTCTTACTGCTTCATTTTGCTTATCACCTATATCAAGACTATTTTCATCACTTGCTTTTACATAAGTTCCAACTCCACCATTAAATAATAAATCAACATTCATAGTAAGAAGTTTTACACAAAGTTCTTCTCCACTAAGGGTTTTTTTACTTGTACCAATAAGTTTTTTTATTTCAGGTGTTAAAACTATCTCCTTCTCACTTCTTAAAAATACTCCACCACCTTTTGAAATTTTCTCTTTATCATAAAAGCCCCAACTTCCTTGCTTTGAATTAAAAAGTCTTTTTCTCTCTTCAAAACTTACTTTTAAATCAGGATTTGGATCAATAAATATCTCTTTATGACCAATTGCTGCAAGTAGCTTGAACTTGTCTGATTCTATCATTCCATTTCCAAAAACATCACCACTCATAGAACCAAGTCCCATTACAGTAATTGGGTCTTTGTAAATATCAATACCCTCTTCTATAAAAAATCTTTTTGTTGACATTAAAGAACCACGAGCAGTAATACCTAAATCTTTATGTCCATAACCATTTGAGCCACCACTTGCAAAAGCATCTCCTAACCAATAGCCTCTACTAATTGCTATATTATTTGCAACATCACTCATAGAAGCAGTTCCTTTATCAGCAGCAACTACAAAATATGCATCATCACCATCGTAAGCTACTACTCTTTCATCTCTTACAATTTTGCCATTTATCATATTATCAACTAAATCTAAATTTGAATTAATAAATAAAGAGTAGATTTGTTCAAAATACTCTTTTGTGATTTCTGATATATCTTTATTTATTACAAAACCACCTTTTGAACCATCTGGAATAATAATAGAGTTTTTACCCTCTTGTGTAATCATAAGAGATTTTATCTCTTGTCTATAATCTTCATGTCTATCACTCCATCTAAGTCCACCTCTTGAAATTTTACTCATTCTTAAATGAATTCCATAAAAATCAGGGTGATAAATAAAGTTTTCAATATTTGGTTGTAAACCTCTTAAGTTTTTTGAAAAACTTTTTGTATCAATCTTAAAAGCAGTTGTTTCTTTACCTAAAAAATAGTTAGTTCTTAAAAGTGACTTTAAAAAAGAAAAAGTCAATTTTAAAATTTTATCATCTATGATTTGAGGAATTATTTTTATCTCTTCTTCTACTTGAAGTTCTAAGCTTTCTAAATCTTGCTTTCTTTTAGCTTTTTGTTTTGGATCAAATTTTTTGTAAAAGTAATTTAAGAAGAGATTTGAAATTTTATGATGCGTTGTAAGAGTAGTTAATATTGTATCTGCATTTATTGTTAAAACAGCTTGGTCTAAATACTCAATAAAAGCCTTTAGAAGATAAACTTCTTTTACTGTAAGATTTTCCAATAATACTAAAGAGAATAGCTTTGAATGATGAATTTTATCATCTTTTAATGTTTGTGTAATAACATTTTCTAAGTTCTCTTTTGCTTTTTTTACTATATTTACATCTTTTATATGTAAATTAAATCTACTAACATAAATAATTTTTGATTTATTTGAAATATTATAAGTTACTTCATCTACTATTTCAAATCCAATATCATGTAAAATAGGTGTAATAGTAGATAAATAAAGTTGATTGACAGAATAAATTTTTATATGATTTGAGTTATTATCTTCATGAATATGAGTTACAATACACTCATCTAAAACTTCTTGAAAAAATTTATCTGATACTTTTAAGTCCTCTTTTGTTAATAACTGAGAGCAAACAGCTTCAATATCTGAAGTAGCCATAGTCTTTCCTTTGTTAGTAAGTTATAAAGATTATCTATTAACAAACTTTATATGTAACTTAAACTATAGTTACTTTTGAATAAAATACAAAATTATTTAAGAAATTACTTTTTTTGATTAAGATTGATTTATGCTTTAATATCTTCTATTTTTGCATTTAATATCTTTTGCAATTTAACTGCACTTAGTTCAATATCAAGACCTCTTTTCCCACCACTTACAAAAATAGTACCAAAACCTAAAGCATCACTATCTATAACAGTAGGAAGCAATCTTTTTTGTCCTAAAGGAGAGATTCCGCCTACTAAATATCCAGTTACTTTTGAAGCCTCATTTTTATCTGCCATAACTACTTTTTTTTCACCTAAAGCATTGGCTATTTTTTTTAAACTAAGTTGATTTGAAACAGGCACAACAGCTACTGCAAGTTTTTTAGGTGCTATTTCAACAAGTAGCGTTTTATAAACTCTATTTGCATCTAAACCTAATTTCTCTACTGCTTCATTTCCAAAATCTGTATTATTTGTATCATGCTCATATTTATGTATTTTAAAATCACATTTATTTTTTTTCAAAATATTTATTGCTGGTGTCATAAGCTAAAAAATCCTTTTTTATTTATCTATGCTTGCTATTTATTTTCATAACAAATATATATTTAATAAGCAATGCATTTCTCATTTTAGCACTTTTTAGCTCAAAAATAAAATAATTTAACCTATGAAGAGCAACTAACATGGGAAATACCAGCCATACCAAAAAGATTTGAAGGCTTTTTATTATAGTATTTATCTTCAAACTCTTTACTATTTTCAATATATGGATTTGTCATTACTTCTTGTAACTGTTTTACTAACTCATAGTTTCCCTCTTGGGCTTGTTCGTATGCTAAAACTAAATACCACTCTTTTAAAGTATACTTTGGATTAACTGATTTCATTTGATTTGAAAGTTTTTTTATAGACTCATTTGAGTTTATATCTATTTTTGTTCTCCATTTTTCTAACCAACTATTCCATCTTAATTTGATATCTTTATTTTCAAAGTTATCATAAAAACTTTTTTCAAGTTCATTGATACTATTAGGTATATTTGATAACTCTCTAAAAAATATAGTATAATCAACTTTAGTTTCAATCATTAGATTTATAAGCTCATCAAACAATTCAAAGTCAAATTTATCAATTCCTAATTTACTAGCCCACATATCTTCTATTTTTAAGTGCATAATCTTTGAAAAGTTATTTTCAATCTCTTCAAGTTCTTTTAAACTATTTAAATTTGAACTAAGCAATGGTTTTAAAGAACTGCAAAATGACTTAAAATTCTTTTTTGCTGCATTGGGTTGATTGAAAAATGAAAAGTGCACTCCCCCACCAGTCCAAGGTTGGTATTTAGGGTCAAACATATCTATAAAACCAAAAGGACCATAATCAAGTGTAAAACCTCCTGCTGCACAATTATCACTATTGAAATTGCCTTGACAATATCCAACTCTTATCCAATTTGCAACTAAAGATGTAAGTCTATTTTGAAACTGTTTTGCTAATAGTATTACCTTTTCTTCTAAGTTTAAATCACTATTTATTTCATCATTGTATTCTCTATGAATTAAATGTAAAACAATCTGTTCTAACTCTTCATATGCTTTTTTATGTTCATTTTTCCTAGCTCGTCTAGCAAAAAGTTCAAGTTGACCAACACGAATAAATGAAGGAGCAACTCTTGTAGTAATTGCCACATCTTCTTCAATCATCACTTCAGGATCTCTTGAATAAGAGTTATTTCTAAACCATGGTCTTTTTACTTGCTCTTTTTTTGATGTAAATAGACTCAAAGATCTTGATGTTGGAACTTTTAGAGCATGCATGTGCTCTTGCGCTAAAAACTCCCTTATACTTGATCTTAATACAGCACGACCGTCTGCACCTCTACAATATGGTGTTTTCCCAGCTCCTTTTAGTTGAAACTCCCATCGTTTATCATTTATAACTGCTTCAAAAACAGAGATTGCTCTACCATCACCATACCCATTTCCTGTTTGGAAAGGACATTGTGCATAATACTCAGTACCATAAATAGATAAGGCATACCCAGTTGCCCAAGATATATTTTCCATAGGATAAGATATATTTGACATATCACCTGAAAACATTTTAATAAAGTCATCTGATTTTATTAAACTCTTATTAAAACCCAAATCATTAAAAAAGTTTTCACTATGACATATATATATGGGCTCTTTAATAGCAGTTGGTTCTACACTTACATAATGACCACTAAAAACCTCTCTTGGTGATTTGTTATCACCATTAAATTTAGCATCAAGATCACAATTAAGTCTATTTACAAAAGAGTAATCAGCTAATTTTACAAATTGTTCAAATGTTTTTATATCTTTTTTTAAATTTTCTTTCATTATTTATTGTCCATTAATTTTTTATCTATTAAGATTTTTAGCATAAGTATTTGAAATACATAGCAAAAATAGGATTTAGAAATTTTTATTAAGTCAAAAATAAATTTAAAAATTAAGACTTTCAAGAGATATCTTTCAATTATATGTTAAAATCAAATATTAATTTATATTTATTTCAAGGTGTTTTAGTGGCAATTTTTACTTTACAATCATTAGCAGGTGGATTTCTAGATGAAGATTTAGAACATTTTAATAAAATCTTTGATGACTGGTGTATTCAATTTGATAGTTATGAAGATGCAATGGATATATTGCAAACTTTACAGAATGATGAAACTATTGATATAGTTGAGATTACACCCTTAAGTTATCCGAAATATTTTTTCAATTCTCTTCAAGGTACTATTTATACAACAAGACAAGTTGAAGATAAAATTGTTTGTGTTGTAGAACCTTTTATAGGATCAAATTTTAGAATTGCAATATGTGATTTAAACACTAAAAAAGTAAGACTTACAAATACTAGATATAAAAGTATTCCAAATATAGAGAATGCTTTTGCTAACTTTGGTGATACTGAATAATTCACTAAGTAGATTATATATTTAGTTTAAAAAAGAATATTTAGGAATATATTTTAAATGAACAGATTAAACAAAAACTCTTTAGAATCATTAGAGTATTTAAAAGAGTTGTGTGAAAAAGAGATTATATCTTGGCCTATAGATTTTGAGTTTTATCAAGCTAGTAAAACACAATTGGAAGAAACACTTAAATATTGGTTTGGCAATGAAACTTGGTCATCTTCTGGTGATAGTTTTATTCAGTTTGGTAAAGATGCAAGTGGCTCAATGTTTCTTTTATGGTTTTATCCAAAACTAAAAACAGAACCACCCGTTGTTTTTATGGATTCTGAGGGTGATGCATATCTTGTTTCTTCATCTATTACAGAGTTTGTTAAACAAATGGCTTCAGGCTTTTTATTTTTTAGTGGCTCATGGATAGAGCCTAATTCAAAAGAGAAAAAAGATTTAAATTGGACTCTTTTAAAAAAACTAGTAAATGAGCACTTTGGTATTAAACATATAAATCCAGAAGAGTTAACTAAAATTGCCAAATTAAGTCATCCAAGTTTTTCTGATTGGGCTGAAAGTAAAATTTAATAGAATAGATAATTTAATAGGAGAAATTGATGTCTTATAGAACTTTAGAAGAAGAGATAAAAGTATTGGAATTGGGCTTACCTCCAATGGAAGATGATGGATTTATTGGTGGAAGATTAGATCCCAAAGAAGCTAGTTTGATTTTACTTCCTGTTCCTTGGGAAGCAACAGTTTCATTTGGACAAGGAACAGCAAAAGCACCTGATGCTATAAAAATTTCAAGTCATCAACTTGATGTGGAAACATATCACTATATTAAGCCTTATACTGCTGGAATTGCTATGCTTGAAACTGATAAAAATTTATTAAAACTAAGTAATAAAGCTAGAAAAAAAGCTTTGAAAGTAATTCAAGCACTTGAAAAAGGAACTACAAAGAAAAAAGCATTAAACTTTGTAAATGAAGCTTCTAAAACCTTAAATGACTCTGTTTATAAAAAATCAATCAAACAAATCAAAAAAGGGAAATTTGTAGCAGTTGTAGGTGGTGATCACTCTTGTCCACTTGGACTTATCAAAGCTTTAAATGACACTCAAGATGAAGCCTTTGGAATATTGCATGTTGATGCACACCATGATTTAAGAAAAGCATATGAGGGCTTTACCTATTCTCACGCCTCTATTTTTTATAATGTTATGAATGAATGTGACAAAATCTCAAATCTTATTCAAATAGGAATTAGAGATTATAGTAGCGAAGAGGCTTTAAGAATGAAAGAGTATGGGAAAAAAGCTGATTGTTTATATGATACACATATGCAAGAAAAACTTGCATGTGGAAAGTCACTAGAAGAGGTATATTTTCCTTTTATTGAGCAACTTCCACAAAATGTATATTTATCTATTGATATTGATGGATTAGAACCACTTAACTGCCCAAATACAGGAACACCAGTTCCAGGAGGACTTAGATATAGCCAATTAGAACATCTTATTTTTATGGTAGTAAAAAGCGGTAGAAATATAATAGGATTTGATTTATGTGAAGTAGGAGTTAGCAAAAATGACTGGGATGAAAACGTCGGCGCAAGAATTTTATACCAACTTAGCGCAGCCTTACTAGCAAGTCAAAATAAAATATCGTATAATTAAAAAAATCTTTTATATGAGTTAAGGGTCTTTTATATAAAATATGTGTTTGATAAATAGTTAGGTTGTTATTTTTACTTGCATTTTTGTATATTTTATGCAAAAATGAAGTTTATTATGATAAAATTACTAAAATTTAATAATTTGGATATATTATGTTAGTAGAATTCACAGTAAATAATTTTAAGTCAATTAAAGATACTGTTAAATTTAGTATGCTTACTTCTTCAAAAGATGAAGGTAATAGCTTTGAAAAAAGAAAATACAATTTATTGAAAAGTGCCATTCTCTATGGTGCAAATGCAAGTGGTAAAAGTAATTTTTTAAGAGCAATGGCATTTATGAGTAGATTTGTATTAAATAAATATAAAATCATTCAATCAACGGATAAACTTCCACATGAACCTTTTCGATTATCTACCGAAACTGAAGATTCATCAAGTAGCTTTGAAACTGTATTTTTTATTAAGGATATTAAATATCGATATGGTTTTGAAATTGATAATAAATTAGTCTATTCCGAATGGTTATACGCTGATGAAAAAGGAAAAGAAGCTAAATTATTTTATCGAGATTTAGAAGAAAAAGAATATGTTAATCCAAACAAATTTGTAGAGGGTTATAGTTTTTTTAATAAAAAAGATGAAAAAATCAATGTATCTACTAATCAACTTTTTATTTGGAAATGTGATCAGGAAAATGGAGAGATTTCAAAAGCTATACTAAATTGGTTTAATAGATTTAATATGATTGATGGCATGAATCATAATGGATATATTAATTTTACAATGAAAAAAATGGAAAATGAAGACTTTAAAGAAAAAATTATAAATCTTGTAAAAACAGCTGATATTGGGATTGATGATATTCAAGTTGAGGAAGAAGATGTACCATTAGAAGTTATTGAAAAATTACAATTGCCTGAGTTTATAAAAGATGAAATGGTTAAAGAAGGAGGATTTAAATCGATTACTTTAAATACACTACATCAAAAATTTGACAATAATGGCAAGGTAATAGACAATGTTATCTTTGAATTAGAAAAAGAAGAGTCAAAAGGCACTAGAAAGTTTTTTGCCATGTCTGCACCTATTTTAGATACCTTAGAAAATGGAAAAATTTTAATTATTGATGAATTAGATGCAAGTTTACATCCTATATTAACACAACATTTAATTAAACTTTTTCATGATGAAAATATAAATAAAAATAATGCTCAATTGATTTTTGCAACACATGATACAAATCTTTTGAAAAAAACTATTTTTAGAAGAGATCAAATTTGGCTAAGTGAAAAAGATAAATTCGGTTCAACTGATTTATATTCATTGGCACAATTTAAAAATGTAAGAAAAAATGAAGACTTTGAAAAACAATACATTCATGGTAAATATGGAGCTATTCCATATCTTGGAAAATTTGAGTTTTAGGAATTATCATGGGTAGAAGAAGAGGTGGAGACAAACTGCATAACAAAAAGAAAGAATTAGAAAAAAAAGATTTCCAAAGAAAAACTAATAATAAAATTACTGTACCAGATGTTATTATAGCCTGTGAAGATAGTGTATCATCACCAATGTACTTTCAAAAAATCATAGATAAACTTATTGAAGAAAAAAAAATCACACAAGACTCTTTTGTTATTGCAAAACATAAACATACAAATCCTACGGGAGTATTAGAAGACTTAAAAAATTATTCAGACGAAAATAATAAGAAATATACTGATTTTGAGCACAAATGGATTGTAATAGATAGAGATAAGGAAAGGGTAAATGGTGGTGGACATAAAAAAGAAGATTTTAATAATGCGCTAAAAAATGCAAAAAGCAAAAAAAAACACTTAAATATCGAAGTTGCATATAGCAATGATTCTTTTGAATTATGGTATTTATTACATTTTAATTATAGAGATACTGCAATTTTAAGAGATGAAATTATCAAAAAAGTTATCGAAGAGTTAAAAAAAGTTGAGCCATATAAATTTTTCAAATTAAATAAAGATAATATTAAAGAAGAAAACTATACAAAAATGATTTTTGAAACTTTATTTAATAGACAAAAATCAGCCATTAATAATGCAAAAAAACTCTTAGACACTTATGGAATTTCTCATACTCCAGAAGAAGACAATCCCTCTACTAGAGTTCATGTTTTGGTTGAAATTTTAAATAATTTAGGAGCATTTAACAAATAATAACAGTGAATAAGATTGCCTATAATTGAACATAAATATCATTTTAAAACTCTTTGTATCATTTAAATATTATTCAACTACCCACACTCTTTCATTTTGCATGAATAAGCTATACTCTCTTAAAAAAACACCAAAGGCTTCAAAGCTCTTTTAGCTCTCTCACTTTTTGATTTATTTAAACTTATGACTTCTATTTAATAAATTCACAAATGATAGTTTAAACTTTTTTTCTTCCCAAACTTTGATGAAGCTAGAAGCTATATGTTTATTTTCACTTACGCCCGAAACTTTTTGAGCGTTAAGAAGAGTACCAAATGCACAATCATTTTTTTTAATAGAACGGGTATCTAATATTAAATCTTGGTTGCTTATAAACAAAATAGTTCAAACTATAGATAATGCTAAACAAAAAAATATATTATTTGAAGAAGATATTATAGAGCTAATAGATTTATATGATAAAGCAATTAAAAATAAAAAGATTTTAGCAACATCATATGATATAGAAACTTTAGAAAATAAACTAAAAAACCTACTTAAAAATTGAATATTGCAGTGTTAATAGACTTAACAAAACATAGAAAAAATAAACTTGACATGTTTCTTTGATTATAATAAAATACATTGTATATATAAAAAGGTATTTAATAGTGATTAAAAATAAAAGCATACGATATAGTTTTAAAAAAAACGAATTTTTAAAAGAACAAAGAGATATAAGTTTTGAAGATGTGATATTGGCACTTGAAAGTGGTAAGTTACTGGATGATATTGAGCATCCAAATAAAGAAAAATATCCTAATCAAAATATCTTTATTATTTTAATTGAAATAAAAGATTATGTATATTTAGTCCCGTATGTTGAAGATGATACTTCGATATTTTTAAAAACAATTATTCCTTCAAGACAAATGAACAAGAAATATAATAAAGGAGTCTCAAAATGACTAATTTAGATGAATATGAACAAGATATTTTGCAAAGTGTTGAAAATGGTGAATGGAAAAGTAAAAAAAATATTGATGAAAGATTATTAGAACTACAGTCTTATGTTAAACACCAAAAGAAAAAAGCTATATCTATAAGAGTTAATGAAAATGATATTTATGAACTTAAGAAGAAAGCTTTAGAAAATGGTATACCTTACCAGAACCTTATCCAAGTCTTAATTCATCAATTTGCATCAAATAAAATAGATTTAAATCTCTAAATATGATGACAAATTAAAAAAGATAAAAAGATAGCAATTAAGCTATCTTTTTATTTATGCAAATGCAAGTTTAATTTATAGAGATAATAAAATTCAAATTAAATTTTAGATAAAATAAATATACAAAGCTATAATTATATAGATATAATTACAAAATGACATATTTTTGAATAAACTAGAAATAAAATGCTATTCTTTTTTAAAATGCAATGAGGAAGTATTATGCAAACACCTAGTCTATTTGATTATATTAATAATACACAAGGAATAAATATAAAAGATTTAACTTACATTTCACTTTTTAGTAGTGCTGGAATTGGTTGTTTTGGATTTAAACAACAAGGCTTTAAATGTATAGCAACTAATGAATATTTAGAAAAAAGAATAAAAATACAGCAATACAATGACAAATGTGAATTTAATAGTGGTTATATACAAGGTGACTTAGCAACAAAAGAGATACAAGATAAAATCTATAAAGAATTAGATAATAATAATATAAATGACTTAGATGTATTAGTTGCTACGCCTCCTTGCCAAGGTATGTCAGTAGCAAACCATAAAAAGAACAATGAAACAAAAAGAAATTCACTTGTTGTTGAGTCTATTAAAATTGTTAATAAGATTAAGCCTAAATTTTTCATTTTTGAAAATGTAAGATCATTTCTAAGCACTATTTGTACGGATATAGATAATATTGACAAACCAATTGGTAGCTCTATTGAGTTAAACTTATCAGGTGATTATAATATTTTATCTAAAGTAATTAATTTTAAAGAGTATGGTGCGCAATCAAGTAGAACAAGAACTTTAGTAATAGGTGTTAGAAAAGACTTAATTAATATTAGTCCTTATCAACTTTTCCCAAAAGAACAAAATGCAAAAACTTTAAAAGCATTAATTGGCGATTTGCCATCATTAAAGATTATGGGGGAAATATATGATAACGATATTTATCATTCTTATCGAAGTTTTGATACTAAAATGTTACCTTGGATAAGAGATATAAAAGAGGGAGAATCTGCCTTTGACAATAAAGATCCATTAAAAAAACCTCATAGAATTGTTAATGGAGAAGTAATATATAACAAAAATAAAAATGGCGATAAATATTCAAGATGGTATTGGGATAGAGTTGCGCCGTGTATTCATACAAGAAATGATATTTTAGCTAGTCAAAGTACAATTCATCCATCTGATGACAGAGTATTTAGCATTAGAGAGTTAATGTATATGATGACAATACCAAATAATTTTAGGTGGTCAAGTATAAATTTTGATACACTTAATAATCTATCTATAGAAGAAAAAAGAAAGTACCTAAAACAAGAAGAGTTAAATATAAGACATTGCATAGGTGAAGCTGTTCCAACTAAAATTTTTGAACAAATTGCATCTAATATAAAAAAAGCTTTAAAACACAAAGTGTTATCTATAAATGAGATAAATAGAATAATACAAAAATATAACCTTGAAAATATGGATGCATTAAGATCTTTTATATTAAATAATGAACATAAGTATGATATAAATATTCTTTATAATATTGCAGAACTTTCAAATATAAAAAGAACTGAAACTAAAGCATATTTTACAAGAGAAGATATAGTGTTTAATGTTATCAATAAATTACCTAGTTTTAAAACTAAAAAGAGTTTAAAAATATTGGAACCATCAGTAGGGATTGGAAACTTTTTACCCTTATTATTTAAAAAGTATAAAGATATTCAAGATGTTATTTTAGATGTTATTGATATTGATAAAGATTCATTAGATACATTAAAAGTATTATTATCAAAAACAAAAATACCTAAAAATTTCACTATAAACTTTATTCATTCAGATTTTTTACTGTGGGAAAGCAATATAACTTACGATTTAATTATAGGAAATCCACCTTATGGAAAAATAGTAAACAATAAAAACTTACTAAACAAGTACAAACTAAATGTCAAAAATACAAATACTAATAATCTATTTTCATTTTTTATAGAAAAAACAATTAAACTTTCAAAATATGTGGCTTTAATAGTTCCAAAAAGCTTAATAAATGCTCCTGAATTTAACCAAACAAGAGATTTATTGGAAAATGTAAATTTACACTCATTAACTGATTATGGTGAAAAAGCATTTAAAGGCGTAAAAATTGAAACTATTAGTTTTTTATTTGATACTTATAAAAAAGATAAATTAAAAAAAATTAAAATTGAAAGTTATATTACAAATAGTATAGAGTATCAACTTAAAGATTACATATTTTCTAAAGATTTTCCTTATTGGTTAATATATAGAAATAGTTTCTTTGATGCTATAGTAGCTAAAATGAAATTAGATATTTTTGAAAGCTTTAGAGATAGACAAATTACAAAAAAACACACTCTAAGCAAAGGTAAAATTAGAGTTTTAAAGTCAAGAAATATTGATAATAATAATATCAAAAACATAGAAAATTATGATTGTTTTATAAATGATATTGATAGTTTTGTAGTTTCAAAATTTTTAAATCAAAATGATATAGTTCTAGTACCAAATTTAACTTATTATCCAAGAGCAACATTTTTACCAAGAAATACAATAACAGATGGTTCTGTTGCACTTTTAAAACCTAAAAACAATATAAATGTGACACATAAACATTTAGAATATTATAGCAGTAAAGAGTTTACGGAATATTATAAGATAGCTAGAAATAGAGGGACAAGGTCACTAAATATTGATAATAATTCTGTAAAATTTTTTGGATTATTAAAGGAAGCATAGATGAAAAATACTATTATTGAATATCTAAATAAATTTGATTTTGATATTAGGAAAACAAAAAGTAATAGATTTATGGATCAAAAAGTCACTCCAGATGTTTTATGTATTGTTGCTGATTGTGTTTTAAAATACCTAAATACAAAGCAAAATGATGCTATTGAGTTCACATCTAAAGATATTTGGTACTTTGAATATTCGAACGAAAATGTGAAAGATATCTTTGGAAAACCTGATTTAATGGATCAAAATGCAATTAGCGAGTATAATAAGTTTTTTCATCAACCTTTAAAAATGCTATCATATGCACAAATTTTATCTGAAAATAAAAAAAGTGGTAAAGGAAATACATTATATTTTAGTTTGAAGAATAAAGAGATACTTGAATATTTATCTGTAAAAGAAAAACATTCTTTAGAGTTTTTAAATATTTACTTAGAAAAGATACTGAAAGAAAGTGATATTTGGTACTTATTTCAAGATTTTTTTACAAAAAATACTAAAAGTACATTTAATACTTTAAAAAGTAAATATATTGAATTTATTCAAAATAACACTCCCACTAATGATAAAAAAGATATTAGCAGAATATTTACAAAAATTATTAATCCCCTTTCATTTAAAAGAAAACTTCACGGCACAAGAAAAGGTTTTTTCTCAAGAGGTATTATATTATTAAATGAATTAATGTATAACAGAGAAAATTGGCGAGATATTAAGAAAAAAAGAACTGAAACAAGAGAAGAATATGAAACTAGGGCTAAACTAGAATTTCAGAAATCAAAAAATGCATATATCAAATATTCTATTAACAAAGCAATATCAATTGTAAGAAAACTACATTCTCCAATAAGTGAAATAGATGATATATTAGCAGTTGGTGAAGCAACACAAGTACACCATATATTTATGAAATCAGAATTCCCACAAATTGAATCGTACATTGAAAATTTAATTCTTTTAACTGCTACACAACATAGCACTAAGGCTCATCCAAATAATACTAGACTTATTAATAAAGATTATCAGCTAATATGTTTGTTGGCAAAAAGTAATTCAATCCAAATACATAATAATATCTATTCAAAAGATGATTTTTTATATGTTTTAAAAGTTGGGTTAAATTATGAATTCCCAAATAATATAGAATTTACTGAATTGCAATCAAAATTAATTGATTTGTACAATGATGTAGCATAAATAATTTAAATAACAAAGTTTAGAACCGGACAGTTAAACTGTCTCGGTAAAGTTAAAAGTCATTTTAAAACTCTTTGTATCATTTAAATATTATTCAACTACCCACATGCTCTCTTAAAAAAACACCAAAGGCTTCAAAGCTCTTTTAGCTCTCTCACTTTTTGATTTATTTAAACTTGTAACTTCTATTTAATAAACTCACAAATGGTAGTGTAAACTTTAATGAAGCTAGAAGCTATATGTTTATTTTCAGTTACCCCCGAATGTTTGAGCGTTAAGAAGAGTACTAAGTGCACTCTTTATGAGTTTTCTCGAACGAAAAAATGTATACAGACAAGGCAGAAAACAAATATCTAACTGTAAAAAAGCTTTGCCTTCATCAACTACTCTACTTACTTTTTACAACTAAAAAGTAAAATCTAGCTCTTCAATAAAAAGATAGCAATTAAGCTATCTTTTTATTTATGCAAATGCTGGTTCTAAAAAAGGAATAATTTGTTTTTTTCTTGAAAGACAACCGTCTAACCAAACTTTTCCATCTTCTAGTTTTACATCAAATGCTTTTTCAAATACAGATGTATCTTCTGATGAAACAAGTACTTCAGAACCCTCTTTCATAATATCAGTTAAAAGTAAACAAGCAGTATGTAAATCATTTTCAACTCTAATCGCATCTAAATCAGCTTGTAATTTATCTTTTACATTATCAAAAATTGCCAAATCAACAACTTCAAGTTGTCCAATACCAACAGCACTTCCATGCATATCAAATGGCTTGTAATCTCTTAAAATAAGTTCTCTTACAGGAACTCCATCAACTGCTGATTTTACTTTAAACATCTCCATACCCAATGCACCAAAGTCTTCAACACCAGCAATTTGTGCAAGTTCTCTAACTATTTTAATATCAATATCTGTACATGTTGGTGATTTAAAAATAACAGTATCACTTAAAATAGCACAAAGCATAACACCAGCAATATTTGCAGGAATTTCTACACCATGATAATCATACATCTCTTTTACAATTGTGTTAGTACAACCAACAGGTCTAATCCAACATTCAAGTGGTGTTGAAGTAGTTAAATCTCCTAATTTATGATGATCAACAATACCAACAATAGTAGCCTCATCAATATCTTTTGGAGCTTGACCTCTATCTGAATAATCAGTAATAAAAATCTCTTCACCAGCAAACTCTGTTTTAAGTTCTGGTGCTTCAAAACCAAATCTATTTAAAATAAATTGAGTTTCAGGCGAAACTGGTCCTTGTCGTGCTGGAATTGCCTCACGCCCTATTTTATTTAATAAATATGCTAAAGAGATAGCCGAACATATTGAGTCTGAATCAGGAGTTGTGTGTCCACATGTATAAATTGCCATAAAAAAATATCCTTTTTATTGTTCCCCAACAAAAAGGGAACCAGTTGTATTTTAAATTTTGTGATTTTATCTAAAGTTTTGTTATGTTAGTTTTAAACAAGTATATTACTATTACTTGTTATAATTAATATAATTAAAAAAAGGAGACAACATGATTAGTAAGGATTTACAAGAGGCATTAATTGAACAACTTAACAAAGAGTATCACTCTGCATATATCTATCTTGGTATGAGTGCATACTGTTCAAAAGAGGGTTTTAATGGTGCATCAAATTGGTTTTTAATTCAATATCAAGAAGAAGTTGCTCATGGAATGAAGCTTTTCAAATATCTTGAAGACCAAGATGTAGAAATAAAACTTCCAGCAATTGATGAAGTTAAAGTTGAATATAAATCTTTACTTGATGTATTTAAAAAATCATTAGCACATGAACAAAAAATGACTAAAAATTTAAATATTTTAAGTGATTTAGCGATGAAAGATAAAGATCATGCTACATATAGCTTACTTCAATGGTACGTAACAGAACAAGTTGAAGAAGAAGCAACAGTAAAAGAGATTATTGACCATATTAAACTTGTAGGAGATAATGGATATGGATTATATACAATAGATAAAGAACTAAGTACAAGAGTATTTAACGACCCTACAAATCAATAAGAGGAAAAACCTCTTATTGTATTATTTTTCTATTTTTAAAAACTTTTCAAGCCATTGATCTGCTTCTTCAATAGAAGCAAATTTTTGTGATTTTGCAACTTGGTCTTGACCTTCATAAAATCTAATTCTTATTCCATCTTCTACTTGATCAATTTTTATTCTAGTAATTCTTGTTAGATTTAAGTAAACTCTATCATTTAATTTAACAAACATGTTTTTGTCCTTTTATTTTATTATTTCTTATTATATCTAATATTAAATAAAAACTGAAACAATTACTTTAATTGCTAAGATTGATAATAGTATTTTAAGTAAAGATCTGAATTTTTTACCATCAATTTTATTTCTTAATTTTGTACCTGCATAACTTCCTGCAACTGCTCCAATAATCATAAAAACAAGTAACCAAAGATACTCAAAAAATGCAAAACCAAAAAAGATAAATACAAAAACCTTAAAAATATGAGTAATGCCCATAAGTGCAGCAGCTGTTGCAACAACTTCATCTTTTTTCTCAAAATCTTTATAAAGTAAAGTCATAGTCAAAGGTCCTGTTGCACCAACAACAAGAGAAAGACCTGTTTGAAAAAAACCTATTATAAAATAACTTTCAAATCTTTTTATTTTTTCATTAAATTTTGTAGACCATAAAGAAAGAAGAATATATACACCAATAAAAAGAGGTACATAATCTAAAGAGATATAATAAATTACACTTGAAATAAGTGCAGTTCCTAAAAGTGAGCCTAGAATAAATTTTGGTATAACTTGATATTGCACATCTTTATATCCAAAAACGGCTCTACTAAAATTACTAGACATTTGTGTTAAGCCATGTACAGGAATCAAAGCATTTACAGGTAAAAAAGATGGTAAGATTGCTATTAAAATCATACCTCCACCAAGTCCAACAACACCTGCAATTGTTGATGTAAAAAATGTAATTATTCCTAAAAAAATCTCTGTTGTCATACTTATTCACTTTCTAAAAAATAGAAAATAAAATAACAAAAACTCACTTATAAATAAAATAGCTTTAAAAACTAAAATTTATATTTTATATTCTTAAGTATTATAATATAGCTTTTTTTCAAGTTTTTTAGAAATAATTGATATTGAATATGTCATTACAAAATAAAAAACTCCAAGGGTAAGATATATTTCAAAAGGTTCATATGTTCGTACATATATCAACTGCCCTGCTCTTGTTAACTCTGTTATTGATAAAACAGAAACGCTTCCATTTAAAAAATCATAAAATCTAAGATTTATTATTTATATTTTTTAAACATTTATTTATATTTGTATGTAGTAAAGCATAAGTAGTTGCAGTTTTATTGCAAGTTTGTCTATTTCCTTTTATATAAAGGGATATATTATTAATAGTGGCATTAAATTCTTTACTTTTTGTGTATCTGTTTGATTTATTTAATATATACACAAAAATCTTATTTTTATTATTTAAGCATATTTTGTATTTTGATTTATTGTCAAAATTTAATTTCATGTTTTTTTTTGAAGCAAAAAAACAATACAAATCAGACCTAAACTCATCTTTAATATTGTGATAAATATAAAAATCATAGACAAAATTCAAATTCTCAGATTTCTTTTCACCTTGATAAATATAAAAATTTGCGTTCATATTTATTTTATTAAAAGAAGAATCTGCATTTAAATTTAATAAAGCAAAAAAGAGTAAAATTACAAGTTTCAAAAAAATCCTAAATAAAAATATTTTGTATTATAGAAAACTATTTTTTATTTACAGTAGATTTTTTTGTATTAATAATATTATTTTATATAAATTTAAAAAAGGTAGAAAATGGATATTTTCCAATGGATAGGCTTTGTAGGAATGGCATTTGTAGTAACTGGTTATTTATTTTTGCAATTAAACAAATATGATATACACTCAATTCAATATCAATTATTAAATTTAGTTGGTGCTATATTATTACTTATTTCACTATGTGTTCATTTTAATCTTGGTTCTTTTATAATTGAGGTATTTTGGATTGCTATTACAATCTTTGGAATATTTAAAAATTTAAGGAAAAGAAAAAATGAAAAAATTGATACTTTTAACCCTTAGTATAATTACTATTGGTTTTGCTAATAATTATGGCAAAATAGATATGCATGGTGGAAAAGGTGATTCTTTAATAGGAAAAGAAAAAAAAGATTTTACTAAATCATCTTTTCATAACTCATTTGACAACTTAAAAGAACAGAAAAAAGAAACAAAAAATAAAGAAGAAAAACAAAGTAAACAAAAAGAGAAAAAGGATTAATAAAATATGCAAACATATAAGTTTATTTCATGGAATGTAAATGGAATTAGAGCAGTAGACAAAAAAGAAGCTTTAAAGTGGATTGACAATGATAATATTCATGTATTAGGTCTTCAAGAAATTAAAGCAGAAGAGAATCAAATTCCAAAAACTATTTTTGACAAAGAGTTTAATTTTAAACATATTAACCCTTGCAGTATTAAAGGTCGTTCAGGAACTGCTCTTTATAGTGATATTGAGCCTATATTTAGTGATAATACACTTAATGTTGATATTTTAAAAGAGGGTAGAATAAACGAAGCACACTTTAATTTTGATGGTAAAAAAATTGCATTTTTTAATGTATATTTTCCAAATGGTCAAAGTAATGATGACAGGCTTGAGTATAAAATGCAATTTTATGATAGATTTTTAGAACATTGTGAAAACTTAAAAAAAGAAAACTTTTCTTTAGTTATTTGTGGCGATGTTAATACAGCTCATACAGAAATTGATATTGCAAGACCTAAGGCAAATGAGAAAAAATCTGGTTTTTTACCAATGGAAAGAGATTGGATTACAAAGTTTTTAAACCATGGATATATTGATACATTTAGATATATAAATGGCGATATCAAAGATAAATATAGCTGGTGGAGTTATAGAGCAAATGCTAGAGCAAATAATGTTGGCTGGAGAATTGATTATTTTTATGTAAGTAAAGACTTAAAAGATAATATCAAAAATGCCTATATTTTGGATGATTATATGGGAAGTGACCATTGTCCAATTGCACTTGAATTAGAGCTATAAAAAAAGGGAATGAAGATTAACTTCATTCCCTTTGTACTTTAAAGACTATAAGCTTTAAAATAATAGTTTAGACTAAAATCTACTATTAAAGTTTCTTTTTGGTCTTTCTTCTCTTGGTTTAGCCTCATTAATTTTAAGAGTTCTTCCCTCAAATTCTGTTCCATTTAATTCTTCAATAGCACTTTGTCCAGCACTATTATCTTCCATACCGATAAATCCAAAACCTTTAGCTCTTCCAGTTTCTCTATCAGTAATAATCTTTACAGAACTAACTTCTCCATACTGAGCAAATAAAGCTCTTAAACTCTCTTCTGTAGTCTGATAAGACATATTCCCAACGTAAATTTGCATTTTTTCTTTTCCTTTTATTGTTATATAATTAACGAGCCTTTTACATACCTTATTTATATTTGGGAATATACATATAGTCTGTATTAGGAACATTAAAAATATTAGTAAGAAGATTATACTATAAAAAACTGTATTTTCTACTAGTTTTTTCATAAAAATATAAAAAATTTTTAAATTTTTTTAAATTATAAAATATAAAAAAACAAATAAGTCCTATTTTATGGTAGTTAAAAGGAAGTATTAAAGAAAAATTAGTTTTTAAAAATTTATTGTTTAGAAAAAAGATTATGATTAAATAAAAAAAGGTCTAATTTTAGACCTTTTTTTCATTACTTTCTGGTAAAAGAGTTTGAGGAGCAGTTTTAATAGATAAATATCTTATAAAAAATAGAAATACTATAACTCCTGATAAAATCATTATATTAAAATTAACAGGACTAGAAAACAATGCATCAAAAGATGTTAAGTCTTCTTTATTTACCTTTACAACATTTAAAATAAGCTCTCTTAATGTTAAAATAATAAAAGCATCAACAAGAATACTTAATACAACTTTTTGTTCTCTAATAAAATTAATAACAGTCCTTACTATTTCAAGAAAAATAATAAAATAAAGCATATAAATAATAAAATCCATTAATCTATCCATAGCAATAGCAATAATAAAAAGAATTGTTGCTACAACTATTTCAATATAAAGTTTATCTTTATAAAAATTTGAAATTCTTTTCATCTTATATTATAACCTTTATTTTTAACCATGATTGTGGGATATTTTGCAATCCATATTTTGCAGTAAAAATCATAACTGCAAGCATTCCTCTAGCACTTGAATCGCCACCAGCTTTTGCATTTTGTATTAATAACTCTTTTAAATCTTTATACTTTAAAAGTAAGTGTAATACAGATGCAAAGCCTTCACTTGTGGCACAAGCTGGACCAAACTCTCTTATTACATCAAAAGTATCTTTATCTTTTGATTTTATTGCTTTATCAATATAAATTTTAATATCTTCACTTGATTGAGTTTTTAACTCTAATATTGAACTTTCAATATCTTGTTTATCTAATACTTTTAATAGTAATTTAGCAAAAAACATACTTGCATTTTTACATTCAGAACTATTATGTGTAAGACAAACAAAGTTTTGTACATTATCTAAAAACTCTTTTTTAGTTTTACTAACCATTAATAATGGTGACATTCTTCCAACAATTGATAAATCACTAGATTCAGAACCATTTAATAAACCTTTACTTAAAGGCTCAATACTATTTCTTGTAGCTGAATCTATATATCCATTATATGATTCTATTTTTTCTAACCAATATAAGGCATACTCTTTTACATCAAATTTTTCTTTATCTTTTAAATACTCATATAACCAATAAGTTTGATCTCCATAGTGAGTAAACTCACCTGCACTCTTACCTTTGTGCCATATTGAATATGGTGCGTTTAATTTACTCCAATCAATATTTAAACTTTTTAATTGTTTTTCATCATAAACCCAATGTGTTACTAAACATAAAGAATCAGCAACTAGTGTGCTAAGAACAATATCTTTTATCTGTTTTTCATCATACATTTTAAACTCCTAAGTCTAAATATTCCAATTTTTATAATTGGTAAAAGCAGGATATTGCTGCTTAAACTCTTCTTCTTCAAAACTAAATTTATAATTATCAATATACTTTAATAAAAGCTCATAAGCTTCTTTAAGTTCTTGAAATTTCTCTTGTGAACCTGTTGAAGTATCTGGATGATATTTTTTTGAAAGTTTCAAATACTTTTGCTTTAACTCTTTTTTTGAGATTTTGGTTAATATCCCAAATAAATCAACAGCTTTGTCAAACTCTTCTTTATCCATAAACCCCCCATTATTAAATCTTTTCTATACTAATTATCACTATAACGCATTTATACTTTAATTTTTGGAATTATACAATATTTTTTTCAATTTTATAACAAATTTACAAATACTCTTCCTCATAATTTTTAGCATCTCTTTTAGTAGATAAAGTTAAAGTTATTAGTGATAAAATTACTAAAACTATAACAAATATAATTGCACTTATAATTGTAATTGTTTGTAAACTCTTCTCTGATTTTTCTTCCATATTTTTGATTTTTAATTCAATTTCATCAACATATGCACCTGTTCCAATTATCCAATCCCAAGGTTCAAATTTTTGAACATATGAAAATTTTGGTTTTGCTTTTTGCTCACCTGGTTTTGGCCATAAGTAAAGAACAACACCACCCTCTTTCTTTTCATTTGCAATAGTTACAAACTCATTGAAAATATATTGTTTATTTTCATCTTGAAAAGTTGAGAGATTTTTACCATTTAACTCTTTAAAAATTGGATGGCTTATCATTTTTGATTTACTATTATTTATCCAAAAATATCCATTGTTACCATATCTTATTTCAGATATTGTTTTTATTGCATCTTTTTTTATTTTTTTTGTAACCTCTTGTACATAATCTCCTGTTCCAATTATCCAATTAAAAGGTTCAAAAACTTTCACATATGATATCTTTTCTTCTGCTTTTTTCAAACCAGGTTTTGGCCACAAATAATCAACAAAGCCAGAGCCTTGTTTTTTTGAAACAGTAACAAAAGCTTTAAATAGTTCTTTTCCATTCTCATCTTTTTGATTCATTAGATTTTTATTATTTAACTCTTCTAAGATTGGATGCATAATCATTACTGCATCAAAATCATTTACCCAAAAATATCCACTGTTAGCATATTTTGCAGACTTAATTATTTTGATCAAGTTATGTTTTAACTCTTCTTTAGACATACTATTTTTGTATATTTTATAATTTTCTTCTAGTATAGAAAAAAGAAAATCCATTCTTTGAGTCAAGTGATTTTTCACTTCTTGCTTTATTTTAGAAGGAAGTGTTCTTTTATAAAATGAATCAATTGTTTGAATAGTCACTTGTACATAATTTTGAAGCTCTATTTCTGTTTTTTTATAAATATCATGCTTGTATTCATCTATATTAGATTTATTAATTGTATTTACTGTAACGATTGTAGCTATAAGTGAAGCAACTGCGAGAAAAAAAACTACAAATATAGAAATTATCAATACTTTGGTTCGCATTGAAACACTAATTGTTTTTGTCATTTGATATATCCTAAAACTATTTAACTTAAGTATACTTCAAAAAAAAATTTGTGTCAATTAGTGAAAAATAATTTTTTAATAAAAGAGGAAATTTCCTCTTTTATTTCATAAGTGGGTCTGTAAGTCCTAGTACATACATTCCAATAAGCCCTAATATACCCGCAATTAAACAATAATAAAGCGTAGGAATAATCGTTCGTCTTAAAGTTTCACCCTCTTGATCTAGTAATCCAACAGTAGCAGAAGCTGCGACTACATTGTGAATAGCTATCATATTACCAGCTGCTGCACCAACTGCTTGAAGAGCAATCATAAAAGCTGTTGAAATACCTAAAGCATCAGCAACACCAAATTGAAACTGACTTAACATCATATTTGATACTGTATTACTACCTGCAATAAATGCTCCTAAAGCTCCTATCATTGGTGCAAATAAAGGATATATATCTCCCACAGAAGTTGCAACAAAATTTGCCATAGCAACAGGCATAGAATCAAATCCTGATTCATTAATTCCTGAGTTAATAAGAATTCTTACAAGTGGAATTGTGAATATTAAAACAAATCCAGCACCTAACATAACTTTAGAAGATTCAGAAACTGCTTCTTTTAACTCTTTAAACTCCATTCTATGAAGAAAATATGTTAATAAAACAACAAATACTAATATTCCACCAGGAAGATATAAAGGAGAAATAGTATAGCCTAAGCCCTCACCTAAAATATCTTTAAAAGGTATAACAATTGAATTTACAAAAGCTTTAGCTTCATCACTAACTCTTGTAATAACTAAAATTATAGCAACTAAAATATATGGTAACCAAGCTTTTGTTAAAGACATAGGAACTTTAACTGTCATTGCATCAAGTTTTAACTCTAATTTACTTACCCAATGAACTGGCCACTCTTCTTTTGGAGCAAAATCCCAAGATTTCTTTGGAATTAAAAAACCTTTTTTTGCTGCAAATGTAACAATAGGAAGTCCAACTAATGCTCCAATTAAAGATGGGAACTCAGCACCTAAGAAAATACCTGTTAAAGCATATGGAATTGTAAATGAAACACCTGCAAAAATGGCAAAAGGAACAATACTCAAACCCTCTGTCCAAGATCTATTTTTACCAAAAAATCTTGTTAGCATTATTACCATAAATAAAGGAATAAGTGTTCCTGTAATTGCATGAACAATAGCAACTTCTGATGTAATAAGTCTTAAATATGTATCCCAGTTTGAACCTAATGAATCAAGAGTAGCACTAATACTTGCACTATCTAATCCCTTATTAACTCCAATTAAAATAGGTGTTCCAACTGCACCAAATGATACAGGCGTACTTTGAATCATCATCCCAACCATAACAGCTGCCATTGCTGGAAAACCAATTGCTACTAACAATGGTGCTGCTATTGCTGCTGGTGTACCAAAACCTGAAGCACCTTCAATAAATGAACCAAATAACCATGCAATAATAATTACCTGTACTCTTCTATCAGGACTAATATTATTAAAACCTTGTCTAATTACACCAATTGCCCCTGAATGTTTTAATGTATTTAAAAGTAAAATTGCACCAAAAATAATCCATAAAACTGCAATAGTAATAAGTAAACCTTGAATTGTTGAAGCTAACACTCTATTAAATGTCACTTCCCAAACAAATAAAGCTACTAAAGCTGTAGCAATATAAACTATAGGCATTGCCTTTTTTGCAGGTAGCCTAAGACCAACTAATAATATAGCTGCAATAAAAATTGGTAATGCAGCATATAGTGCTTGTGTACTAATGTCCATATAACTCTCCTTTGAACTCACTAAAATAATAAAAAAGAAATGTGATAATTGTATGATAAAAATAAATGAAGAAAAAATTAGCAATTGTATTATTTAATTTGAGTAGTTATGAAACAAAACAGGACACTTTTATAAAACAAATATTAAAAAAGCAATTAAAATAGTTTTACTTTTATTTACTTATTCGATTCTTTTTGTATAATTGATATTTTATTATAAAGATTTTACATGTTTATATTATAATATTAAACTTTTAATAACAAAGGAATTTTTAATACAAATGTACAATAATACAATTATATATATCTTCAATCGGCTAATAAGAGTTAGTATCTTATTATTTATTTTATATCTTATTTTTACTAATTTTGGAACTTTTTTAATAATTATCATAACTATATTTTTACTTGGGTATTTTTTCATTTATAAAAAATTGAAAAAAATGTCAAATGAATTTAAATTTACTTATACACAAGGTGACTTTAGACAAGGTGCAAATCAAAATTTTGATTTTAGAGACTTTGATTTTAATAACTTCAATCAACAATTTGCACAAAGACCAGGGCTTGGTGAAGTAGAAAAAGCAAAAGAGTTTTTTGGATTTAGTCATACTCCAACAAAAGAAGAAGTAAAAAAAAGATATAAAGAGTTAGCAAGAAAATATCATCCAGATATTAATAACAGTGATGATAGTTTAATGCAAGAGTTAAACCACTATAAAGATGTGCTTTTTCAACATATAGGTTAAACAATGGGGATAAAAAAAGTATTTAATATTTTTTTATTCCTAACTACTATTAGTGCTATTTTTCTAATATATCTTTGGTATAAAGATTATCAATTTAACACAAAACCTTTAGCCAAAGAGACCATCTTAAAAATTGAAGAAAAAAGAACATATTTAAAAAGTCTTGCTTTAGAAAAATATAATATAAACTATAATGTACCTATTTTAATATCAAAAGATATGAAAAGTAATCTTTTTGGCAAAACAAAATATAGCTTTGATGAAAAGGTAGTTATATATTTAAATAAAAATAGATTTAAAGAAAATGTTGATTATATGATTGATTCTGTTTTACCCCATGAATATGCTCATGCAGTAATGTTTCTATTAGGTGATTTTTCAAGACAAAATGCGGGTCATTCTAAGAAGTGGCAAGAAATTTGTATTTTTTTAGAAGGGAAAAAGTGTGATAGATTTGTTAATCACAATGATATAATCATTGAAAAAACAAATCCTTTTAATTAATTATCTTTATATTTTGAGCTTAAAGCAAATACTTCATTTGCCCATTTGTCATCATCTAAAGTATCTTCATTTGCTATTGATTGAGCAATTGTTTCTATTTCATCAGCAGTTGATGAAATCTTTATAGCCTCTTGATAAACTTCTTTTGCCCATTTTTTATCATTTAGTAACTCTTTATCACTTAAAGATTCAGCAATAGTTAAATACTCATAAACAATTGTAGCTTTTTCAATAGCTTCACTATAAATACTTTTTGCCATATCTTTATCATAAAAAGAGTCTTTTTCTTTTGCTAAGATATCTGCAACAGTACGCAAATCTCTAAGTAGTGTGATTTTTGTAACTGCTAATTTATAAGCCTCTTTTGCTAAATTATTATCTTCTAATCCATCTTTTTTGCTAATATAAAATGCAAAATCTACATAATCTCTATAATCTTTTGCAGTTGATAATACATAATGAAAAAGTTTTCTTGATAAATTTATATTTTTATCAAACTCATTTGTAGAAAATCTATGTGCCCATCTTGCTAAGTTTGCTTCATACTCTAAATCTTTTAAAATTTCATCTAACTTTTTATTATTACTTAAATCTTGGCGTATCTCTTCTACTATATCTTTTTTTTCTATCAAAATCTAACCTTTAAAAATTTGGAAGAACTTCTTCTCTTTTTATTAAACTCTTTTTTTGTTCACTAAAGTTTTTATAATCTTGAGTTTGAGTATATGTATTATAGTACTCTTGATCATCCCACTCTTCAAAAACTAATAACTCTGTTTCATCATCATCTGCTTCATAAACTTCATAGTTTTTGCATCCTTGCACTTTATTTACATTTAGAAGGTGAGTAAAAAGTAGTTTTTTTAAATCATTCTCTTTTTTTTGCTTTGCAATGTAAACTGTCTGTTTTACTAAACTCATTGTATTCCTATAGTTTTTTTTAATTCGTAATGTACACTATCATTAATTAGATGATACTTACATATTGTGTAATTTTATCTAGGTTTAGATATATTTTCAATTTTATAAAGGATAAAACATAGAAACTTTTTTTGATACACTAATTCAAACAACAAAAACAACAACTTCTTTAGAAGCTATAGCTATGTTTTTATCTATTTTATATCTTCTTTTAGCAATAAAACAGAATGTTTGGTGCTTCGTAGCAGCATTTTTTAGTACTTTAATTTATACAATAATTTTCTTTGATGCTTCACTTTTAATGGACTCATTTTTAAATGCATATTATTTACTTATGGCTATATATGGTTGGTACTCTTGGAAATATTCAAATATAAAAGAGAATAAAGAGTTAAAAATATCTTCATTTGGTATTAAAGCAAATATAAAAATAGTAATCTTATTATCAATTCTTTCTTTGATTCTTGGATTTTATATGCAAAATTATACAAGTGCAGATTTTGCATATCTTGATACTTTTACAACTGTTTTTGCAATATATAGCACTTATTTACTTACAAAAAAAATAATAGAAAACTGGATTTACTGGATAGTAATTGATACAGTATCTATTTATATTTATTTAAATAAAGAGTTTTATCTAACAGCTATTTTATTTGCAATTTATACAATACTTGCAATTGTTGCATTTACTAATTGGAAAAGTGAATATGAAAAAACAAATTAGTATAGATTTTTTAAAAAGCCACGATTTTTTTAAAAATAAAAAAGTCATAAGTTTAAATTTACTTAAAAATCAAGGTCTTTGCAATACAAACTACCTTGTAAAAACAGAAAAAAAAATTTATGTACTAAGAGTTTTTCACTCAAATAAAAGTGTTAATATAAATAGAGAGTTTGAATATCAAGCACAAAAAAAAGCCTACAATAAAAATATTAGTGCAAAACCATACTATTTTGATAAAAAAAATAGTTTACTAATTTCAAAATATATAAAAGGTGAACACAAAGATAGACTTAAAAATACTCAACTAAGAGTTTTGATAAAAAAAGTAAAAAAAATCCATAAAATAAATCTCATATCAAAAAAATATAACTTTTTTAAAGATCTTAAATATTATGAAAAAGTCTTAAAAGATAAAAATAGTTTAAAACTATTATTTAAACTAAAAAAAGAGTTAAAAAAGAGTAAAAAATATAAAAATAATTATGCTTTATGCCATCATGACTTAAATTGCAAAAATATTATCTTTTCAAAAAAAGATATTTTTATAATTGATTGGGAATATGCTGGAATAAATGATATTTTCTTTGATTTGGCTACTATTTGTATTGAATTTAAATTAAATAAAACAAAAACAAAACTTTTATTAAATACCTACTTTAAAAAAGTAAAAAAAGAAGATATAGAAAAATTAAAAATATATAAAAAAATATACTCTTATATATGCAAATTATGGTTTAATGCAAATTTATAAGTTTGTTTTTACAGCTATTTACTTTTACTTAAATTGAATTTTTAAGATTTTATATTATACTTTCACAAAATATAAACATAATTTAAAAGAAAGAATATATGAAAAAAATTTTTATAACAATAGGTTTACTTTTTATCTTATTTTCACAAGAAATATTTGCAAATATAACTAATACAAATCAAGCTAATACTGTTTTAAAAAAAGAAGAAGTACTAATTGGTTATTATGGACGACCAAATAGTCCAACACTTGGAATACTTGGTGAGACTAACCTTGATGAACTAATCAAAAAAATGAGAGAAAAACAAAAATATTTTAATACTGAATTAGAAAATAAACTAGATGTAAAACTTGCTTTTCATTTAATACACTCACTTGCAACAAAAGATCCAGGAAGAAGAAATGACTATCTTTTAGGAATGAGTGAAAAAACAGTTTTAAAATATATAAAAAGAGCGCAAAAAGAGAACTTTTTAGTAATTATTGATTTGCAACTTGGCACTTACACTCCATATGAAGCAATAAAACCTGTATTAAAATATTTGAAATATGAAAATGTTCATCTAGCAATTGATCCAGAATTTAAAATTCCAAAACATAGAAGATATCCACCAGGAAGATATATAGGACATATATTTGCAAATCAACTAAATGAAGCACAAGAGTTAATAAGTACATATTTAGAAAAAAATAATATAAATCAAGAAAAAAAATTAATAGTTCATATGTTTCACAAAAGAATGTTAAGACAAAAAGAACAAGTAAAAAACTATAATAATATAAAACTAATATACAATATAGATGGTCATGGAAGTGCACAAGTAAAAATTAAAATATATAATGGTTTGTATGCTGCAACTACTCAAATAGATAAAGCAATTGGAGGATTTAAGATATTTTATAAAAATGATATAAAACCTATTATGACTCCAAAACAAATTTTAGGCTTTGAACCAGTTGGAAATCAAAAAATAATGGTAAGACCTTATTATATAAATTATCATTAAAACAAAAGCGTATAAACTTTTGGATAAAATTCATTTATGAACTTAGAAGAGAAACTTAAAGAATTACCAAATAGTGCTGGTGTTTATCAGTACTTTAATAAAGATGGACACTTACTTTATATAGGAAAAGCAAAGGTACTAAAAAATAGAGTTAAATCATATTTTAAATTTACTCCTAATTTAGCCCCAGCTGATAAATTAAGTCCTAGAATTTACAAAATGATAACAGAAGTAAAATCTTTAGAGTGGATTATTGTACCAAATGAACATGATGCACTTATACTTGAAAATTCGCTTATTAAACAACTTAAGCCAAAATATAATATTTTATTAAGAGATGATAAAACATATCCTTATATTGTTATTGATTATAAAGAGGATTTTCCAAGATTAGAGATAACAAGAAGAGTTTTAAAAGATAAAAATATCAAATACTTTGGTCCATATTCTACTGGTGCTAGAGATATGCTTGATAGTATTTATGAGATAATTCCTTTAGTGCAAAAAAAATCTTGTATTAAAGGAAAAGAAGCTTGTCTTTTTCATCAAATAAAAAAGTGTTATGCTCCTTGTGTTGGAAAAATTTCAAAAGAAGAGTATAGTAAAATAGTTGATGAAGCCTTAGAGTATATTTACAATAAAAATAAGTTAATTAAAAAATTAAATGAAAGAATGCTTCAATACTCAGAAGAGTTTAGATTTGAAGAAGCTATGAAAATTAGAGATAGAATAAAAACAATTGAAAAATCTCAAATCCACACAGGAATGGATCTAGCAAGTAATGATAACCTAGATTTATTTGCAATAAAAGCATCAAAAGAAAAAGCCGTAATAGTAAGAATGTTTTTTAGAGATGGCAAATTAGCTTCAAGTAATCATGATTATTTAAAAATAAATCAAAAAGAGCTTGACATAGATCTAAATGAAGCATACAAAAGAGCAATAATTAACTACTATGACAATGAAATTCCTCTACTACCAAAAGAGATAGTTGTAGCTGATGAAATAACACAAGAAATTGAAGAGCTTCAAGAGTTTATAAAAGATAGATTTGAAAAAAATATTCCAATTATTCATCCAAAAAGAGGGAAGAAAACACAAATTATAAAAATTGCAATAAATAACTGTAATGAACTTTTAAGACTTCAAAATAGTAGTACAACTACTATTTATAAACAACTACAAGAGTTATTAAACCTTTCATATACACCAAATAGATTTGAATGCTTTGATAATTCACATATGATGGGACAAGCAACAGTTGGCGCAATGATTACGTGGGAAGAGAAATTTATAAAAACAGATTATAGGCACTATAATCTTGAAGCAAAAGATGAATATGCACAAATGAAAGAAACATTAATAAGAAGAGTACAAAGCTTTGAAAAAAATCCAGCACCTGATATTTGGGTTATTGATGGAGGAGAAACTTTATTAAAACTTGCTATTGATATAAGAAACTCCGTGGGAGTAAATCTTGATATAATTGCAATAGCAAAAGAAAAACTTGATTTTAAAGCACATAGAGCAAAAGGAAGTGCAAAAGATATAATCTATTTTGAAGAAAATAGTAGTATTAAAAGAGTTGATTTACTTCCAAGTGATAAAAGATTACAGTTTATTCAAAGACTAAGAGATGAAGCACATAGATTTGCTATCTCCTTTCATAAAAAACAAAAAAGAAAAGATGATAGTAAAATATCTTTACTTCAAATAAAAGGAATAGGTGAAGCTAAAGTTAAAAAACTTCTTTTATATTTTGGAGAGTTTGAAAAAATCAAAAATGCTTCTTATGATGAGCTTCAAGTGGTATTAAATAAAAAAGATGCTTCTTTATTAATTGACTATTTTAAAACATTAGATAACTAAAGGCTACAAATTGGCAAAAATAATTTTAAACAGAGAAAATCTATTTCATAATCTAAATCTAATTTCAAAACAAGCAAAAGGAATAGAAAAAGTCGCAATTGTGTTAAAAGACAATGCATATGGGCATGGTTTATTAGAAATTGCAAAACTTGCCAGTGAATATGGAATAAAAAAAGCAGTAGTAAGAACCTGTGAAGAAGCACTAAAGATTAATAACTTTTTTGAGGATATCTTAATCTTAGCTGATACAGAAAACAGCACTTATTCACATACTTTTCACATAGCAGTTAACTCTTTAGAACAAATTAAAAAACTACCCATAAATACGAAGGTTCATTTAAAAATTGATTCAGGAATGCATCGAAATGGCATAAATAAAAACCAGCTTAAAGAGGCTATTTATGGGATTTGTGAACAAAACTTAAAGTTCACAGGTTTATTCACACACTATAGATGTGCCGATGAATTATCAACAGATTTTTATTGGCAAAGAGCAAATTTTGAGCAAATAAAACAAGAAGTGAAAAACATATGTGAAAAACTTTCAATACCAGTTCCAAAGTTTCATTCAGCTAACTCATCAGCACTATTTAGAATAAAAGATTTTAATGAAGATTTTGCAAGAGTTGGAATAGCAACTTATGGTTATTTAGAAACTGATACTATTTTTAATAATCCTAAATTAAAACCTGTGATGTCATTTTGGGGTCAAAAAATATCTACAAGAGAGATAAAAAAAGGTCAAAGAATTGGATATGGAGGAAGTTATTTTGCGAAAAAAGATATGATAGTATCAACTTATGATGTTGGATATGGAGATGGTTTTTTAAGGCTTAATGAAAAAGATAAATATATCACTCCAAAAGGATATGAAATTTTAGGTAGAGTATCAATGGATAATTTAAGTATAAATAGTCAAGATGAAGAAGTTTGTATTTTTGATGATGTTAGACAATTAGCAAGAATTCATGATACAATTACATATGAAATTACCACAACATTAAATCCTACTATAAAAAAAGAGATAATATGATGATAAAATATTTTTTTGTATTTATTGCATTTATTACATTTTCAAGTGCAATTACTTTTGAACAAGCTAAAACTATTGAAGAAAAAGATGGAGTGTTAAAAGCATTAGGTTATTATAAAGACCTTGCACAAGAAAATAACACAAAAGCTATTTTTAGACTTGCAATGATTTATGCAAAAGGTGAAGAGATTCAAAGAAATATAAGTAATACATTTATTCTTTTAACAAAAGGCGCAACATTAGGAGATAAAAAAGCAGGTTACTATCTTGGGAAACTTTATTTAAATAAGAATTTTGCTTATTATGATGAGAAAAAAGCCTATAATCTTTTTTTAGAATTAAGCAATGCAAATTATGTTCCAGCTTACAATATGATGGGCAAAATTTTAGTTAGTGGCACTGGGGTAGATAAAGATTATAAACTAGCAGTAAAATATTTTGAAAAAGCTTCAAAAGAAGGTTTTACAGAAGCACATTGTAATCTTGCTTTGATGTATGCTAGTGGGCAAGGAGTATTTCCAAATTTTGGAAGAGCTCATACTTTTGCAAAAGAGGGAATGAAAAGAAATCATCCTTTATGTATAAAAGTATATGAAGACTATAATTTAAGAAGATATCCAGAAGATAAAGGTTTCAAATTTAATTTTTACACAGAACCAGAATAAAATTAATCTCTTTTAGCAATATCTTCTAAAAAACAATCTATTTTGTTTGTTTTTAGATACTGTACAAACAAATCATAATACTTTTCTACAGCTTTTTTACTTGTAGAATCAAGTGATATTACAGTAGCTCTTTTATGATTATCAATAAACCTTGGTAGTGAAGACAATTCAACTTCATCACTATTTACTTGTTTCATTATATCAATTAAATCACTTTCACCACAAGCAGCAGTTAAAGATAATCTATACTTTACAACACTATTTTTAGAATAATAAGTATCTAATGCTTGTAAAATCATAGCTTGACTCATAGATGGAAATCCAGGTGTAAAAAAGAATCTATCATCTAAATAAAAACCAGGTACATTATTTACAATATTATCAAGAAGTTTTGAATCTTTTGGAAGATATGACATATTTATTCTATGAGGATATGCCTCTTCTTTAAACTGTTTTTCAATTAAAGCTTTTGCTTCTTCATGAAAAGACATTTCACCATTTCTAAAAACTTTTGCTGCAACTTCTCTTGTCAAATCATCAGGAGTAGAACCAATTCCACCAAAACTAAACATTACAGAGTTTTCATCTGCTTTTATAAGATTATATATGTTTTCCATTAGTTTAGGATCATCTTCAATTACAAATGAGGCTTTATGTCTCCATCCTCTTTTTAAAAGTTCTTTATTTAAAAAAGCAAAATGGACATCTTTACGACGCCCATTTAAAAGTTCTGTTCCAATAATTACTGAATAAAAGTTAATTAAATCTTCGCTTTTTTTCACTTTAATTACTTCAAATTAGATTTTTGATTGAATAAACTCGTCCATTTCAGCAACAATTTCTTCAATAGTTCTTTCACCATCAATTTTCTTTAAAAGATCTTTTTTCGTATAAAACTCTTGAATCTCTTTTAAAGGTTCTGTATAAACTTTCATTCTATTGTTAAATACCTCAACATTATCATCAGCACCTCTTGCACGACCAAGAACTCTATCTTTTGCAACTTCTTGTGATACTTCAACCTCAATACAGTTTATTAATTCAACTTCTGTTTCATTCTCTAAGTATTTGTCTAACTCTGTCATTTGTTCACCACTTCTTGGGTAACCATCAATAACAACAATATCAGTTGGAGCATTTTTAATAGCACCTACAATTGTTTCAATAACAATATCAATTGGTACAAGGTTTCCTTTTGATACATATGAATCAATTAGTTTTCCTCTTTGGCTCCCACTTGCTACTTCTGCTCTGAACATATCACCAGTTGAATAGTGAGTTATATTTTCGTGTTTTTGGGCAATTAATTCTGCATCTGTTGTTTTACCACTTCCTGGCGCACCAATAATTAAAAAAAGTTTTTTCATAAATATTCCCTTATCAATTTTTATAAACATATTAAATTGGCGGTATTATAGCAAAAAGCAACTTATACAAGTTTTTTGTTTTTATCCTTGCATACCATATGAGTGATTTTTTCTCTTGTCATTTTTATTATATACTCTTTTTTGAATTACTATCTCTTTTTGTTTCTCTTTTCTTCTTGTGTCTTTTTCTACAAATATTTTCTTTTTTGTAAATGGATCCATTTCAGTATAATACATCACAGCTGAGTATGTTCCAGGAGTTGGAGTAAAGACCTGAGCTTGTTCTGGATTCATCTTTAACTCATGTGTTGTAAACTGTTTAAGTTCATGCATATGCTTCTCTTTACAACCTGGATGAGCTGCAATTAAATAGTAAGTTAAAAACTGTTTTTTACCTGATTCTTTATTTAGCTTATCATACATCTTTTTAAAGTCAATTAGTGTTTGTTTTCCAGGTTTTCCCATATGATATAAAACCTCATCATCTGTATGTTCAGGTGCAACTTTCATTTGTCCAGAGATGTGATGATTTACCATCTGTTTTAAATAATTGTATCCATGTTTTTTATCAGCAGTAATTAAATCATATCTTACTCCTGAAGCTACAAAGGCTTTTTTAACACCAGGTACTTCTCTTATATCTTTTAGTAGTTGGATGTTTCTACTATGATCAACTTTCATAGCTTTACAAAGTCTTTTATCATCAACACACCTATAATTATCTACACATGTACCTTTTTTAAGTTTTTTCTTGCACTCATATCCGTACATATTTGCAGTAGGTCCTCCAACATCTGAAATTATTCCTTTAAAATCTTTCATTTTTGTGAAATCTTTTGCTTCTTGAATAATATTCTCTTCACTTCGTGTTCTAATAGTTCGTCCTTGATGAACTGCAATTGCACAAAAATTACACTCACCCCAACATCCATGATGAGTCATAATTGAAAATTTAATTGTTTCTAAACATTTAACTTTTCCATCTTTTTTATGATAAGGGTGTACATCTCTTTGATAAGGGAAAGATGCAATTTTATCCATCTCTTTCTCTTCTAAATAATCACTTGGAGGATTTTGTATTAGATATCTTGAATCTACTTTTTGACAAAGCCCTTTTGAATAAACTGGATCATTATTGTCATAAAATACTTTAAATAAATCAATATATTTTTCTTTATTACTTAAACACTCTTCATGACTTGGTATTTGTATATATTCTAAGACAGGTTCTTTTGATATATAGCAAACTCCTCTTATATTTTTAGGATCATCACCATCTCTTAGGGTATTACCAAGATCAATAATAGCTTGTTCACCCATTCCATAAATCATATAATCAGCTTTTGTATCAAATAAAATAGGCTTTCTAAGTTTATTTGACCAATAATCATAATGACTTAATCTTCTAAGACTTGCTTCTATACCACCTAAAACAATTGGTACTGTATTTTTAAAATATCTTCTAATTAAATTTGTATAAACAAGTGTTGCTCTATCAGGTCTTTTATTATTTTTTCCACCAGGAGTGTAATCATCACTATTTCTAAACTTTTTAGTTGCAGTATAGTTTGATACCATAGAATCAATACTTCCACCACTAACACCCCAAAATAGTTTTGGTTCACCCAATCTTTTTACATCAACATCGCTATTTATGTCAGGTTGCCCTATTACACCAACCCTTAGCCCAATACTTTCAAGTATTCTTCCAACAACTGCAATTCCCATAAAAGGTGAATCTATATAAGCATCGCCAGAGATTAAAACAACATCAAGTTCTTCCCAGCCTCGCTTTTTCATCTCTTCTTTTGTAGTTGGTAAAAATTCATTTTTATTCATTTATATTTGGCCTTAATATTTTTTTGTATTGTGCCTAAATATCTTTTAACTTATTCTATAAATTTCAAATTAGCTTAACTCTTGTGTTAAATTATCATCAATTTTTTCAATATCAAGAATCATAGCCACTTTTGAACTACCTTCTTCTTCAATATCTACAAGACTTTGTATTAATGTACCAGAGCCTAAAAAGTGGCTTTGTATATGTTGAATAGAGCTTTTTTCAACAACACTAATATTTTCTAAAGAAGATACTAGTATTCCAACACAATGTTCAATATTATCTTCATCATATTGAAGTAATATTATATTTTCAAGTCCATCATTTGTAATATCTTCATTTATAAACTTTCTAATATCAAGTACAGATATCAAGTTTTCTTTATATAAAACCATACCTTTAAAATGATTGTTTTTATCCATGTCTATTGACTCTTCAAGTTTATCTATACCAATTGAAGATATAACATTTTTAGCTTCTACTGCTAAAAATTTATTTCCTAAATAAAAAGTTGCTAAGTCAACACTATTTTTTGTTAAACTCTTTTTTGAAGATAAAGCAAATTTATCTTTTACTTTATATCTAATCTTATTTGCATTATTAATCTCTCCTATATAAATAAAAACAAAACACAATACATCATTTACATAATCATCAATATTACTTTTATACTCTCTATATCCAGAAGAACATCTAACTCCAACTGCATAATACTTGCTTTCATATTCGACTATTTCACTTAATTTTTCACCATTATCTAAGTTGAAAAATTTATCCTGTAAATCTAAAAAACTATCTATTTTAAACTCTTCATTTGTTGAAGATATTATGTTTTTATCTTTATTTGTAAATAGTGCAAAAACACCATCTATTTTTTCACCCTTGTTATTTCGTGGCAAAGTTTCATCAAGCATTGCATTAAACTGAAAACTAGAATCAAAAACAATTGCAATTCCACCATTTATTTTCTGTTCATCAACTAAAGAACGAATTGCACTACAATAAATATATGTTGATTCATTATTATATAAATTTGATTTTTCAAATTTCGATACACAATATTTTGAAGTATCTTTTAAATTTAATGTTTTATTTACCCACTCTTGAGTTAAAACTTTTCCTATTAAATACTCTTCATCTTTATTTGAAACTGCAATAATCTTACCATCTTTATCAAAAATCAAAAGATTTGTGTATACAGTATATAAATCATTTATATACTTTAAAATTGAATTTATTTCATTTTGTTTATATGAAATTGAATTCATATCATCTAAAGCTTTTCTAAAATAAGAAGTTAAAGCCCACCATCTACAATCATTTGCTCTTTCATAAAGATTTCTATCCATAATATCAATTGCTAAAGATGATAAAAACTCACTATCATTTAAAATTGAGCTAATAATAGTTTGATTTAAATTACTTAAAGAAGAGTTTGCTTTTACTCCTGTAATTCCAATCTCATTTAAAAGTGATTTTGAAAACTCTCTATTTGATGAATTAGTTTTACTTTGAGAAATATTACCATTCCATATTACTCTATTTAGATTATCTTGAATTGTTTTACTTTTATTAAAAACCTCTTGTAACTCTTTTGAGAAGTGTTGTTCATTTCCCATCATTGCATTAATAACACTATCTTCAACTTTTAAAGTTTCCAAATGATTACTTAAAAAAGCATATTCAACTGGTATCATTATATGCCCATACCAATTAAGCCCTTTAAAGCCTTGATATCCATTTGTTTTACAAGTTTTAGCTATATAATCTCTTCCTGCAAATGATATAATTTTATACTGCTCATTTAATATAATTGGCAATTTTGAATTTAGTGGTATATGTACATTATCACTAGAAGCAATTACAAATCCTTGTTCATCTAAAATTGTTATTGATTCTTTATTTTTTACATCAATAAGATTATTAAATATTCCTTTCATTTCATCTTCGAACTTAAAACATAAACATAATACTCCAAGATTTTCAGAACTTGGATCGTTTGTTTTTGTAACTTTATAAGAGTAAACCAATGTTTTTTCATAATGAGATAAAAAGTCATGATGTTTAAAAGTTTCTACATACTCTTGGGTACTATTTAAAACTTCATTTACAAACTCAAAATCAACTTTATCTAATTTTTCATCTTCATTAAATCTTACTAAAATCTTACCCTTTGTATTTACTAAAACAATATCAAAATATACAGAGTATTTTGCAACATACTCTTTAAATCTTTTTTGAATCTCATGTTTAAGTTCAAAACTTTCATTATTATAATCAGAAACATAACTTTTTATAAAAGCTCTAATATCATCATCAGTTGCTAAAAAACCAATATCTGCAGTTCTTTCAAAAAGGTTTCTAATAACAACATCAATGGCAACTTGTGATTTAAACTTCATCTCTTGTGTTACTTTTTTTAGTGTTTGTTCACTTAAATGGTTTAATAAAATTGAAGTTAAATTTAAAAAGTTCTCTTTTGTTTTACCAATATCAATATTTATATCACCAAGTTGTCCAAGTAATGCAAAAATATCCCAAGAAGAACTAAGTCTACCTAGTTCTTCCCTATATTTATCAACATCCTCAATATGCTTTATTATAGGATATAACTCTTTTTTTACATTTATACCTTTATAATTTATCAATCCTGACATAATCTTCCCCTTGTAGATTGATTAGATATATTATTATATAATTTTTTGAAAATTTTTGTATTGTTTATAGTGTATAGTATGTATACAATTGTATAAAAAATTTAATTTATTTATTATTTTCTTCAGATAGTTTTTGAGTAAGTATGAAGATATTGCTTTGCCAATTCTTTTTAAAAATATTATTTTTAATAATCCGCGTTTCTGAATTTTGTGCAAAAAATGATATGATTTTTTTCGAGTCATGCTCATCTACTAATGTTTTATTTATACTATTTTCTCTTGCAAAAACTATAGTTTCATAAATCTCTTTAGCACTCAACTTATATTTTTCTTTTTTTATTAAATTAAGTCTATACCTTTTTGCATAATAATCCCAATATTTATCAAATGTATAAAAATTATAACTTTTTGCATTGTTTAACTGTTTTCTAACAACTAAAAAAATCTCATCAATATTTTTCAAAAGTTTATTTAGATTATTTTCATAAAAACTTTTATGTTCCCTATCAAGTTTTAATATCTGCTCATAAACATTTAAAACTATTTGCCTAAAAATTATTGGATCCATCCATATATATGGATTATTGTCAAGTTTATCAATTCCTTTTGTAATATCAACTACTTTTATATTACTTATTTCTTGCAAATCTTTTATATACTTTTTTTCTCTTGGTAAATTCATAGATAAAAAAATAGGTGAATAAGATAACTTTCTTATCTTCTTTTTTGAGGGAAATTCATTTATATAATTTTCATCAAATAGTGACATATGATAAAACTTATTAAGTGTGATTTTTTCAACTATATACTCTAAAGGTAGTATTGATACAGAAACTCTTGGCTTAGCAGCCAAGATAGATATAGATAGAAAAAATAGTACTATTATTTTTTTCATATCTATACTTTTAAAATTAAGCTTGAGCTTGTCTAATTCTTAGACTTAACTCTTTTAATTGCTCATTATCAACAGCACTTGGTGCATCAGTTAATAAACATTGAGCTCTTTGAGTTTTAGGGAATGCAATAACATCTCTAATAGAATCAGTTCCAGCAAGAAGCATTACTAATCTATCAAGACCAAAGGCAATTCCTCCATGGCTTGGTGCACCATATTGTAAGGCATTTAATAAGAAACCAAATTTCTCTTGTGCTTCTTCTTGTGAAATTCCCATAAGTTCAAATACTTTTGATTGAATCTCTTCTTTATGAATTCTTATTGAACCACCACCAAGTTCAGTTCCATTTAAAACTAAATCATATGCAACTGATTCAATATCTTCTAAATCTTCAATATTATCTAAGTCACATTTTTCTAAGTTTGGCATAGTAAATGGATGGTGTAATGCTTTTGTTCTTCCATCTTCAACTTCGAACATTGGGAAATCAACAACCCATAAGAACTCATAAGCATCAGCTGGGATAATATCCATTTGTTCTGCAAGATAAAGTCTAAATCTTCCCATATAATCCCATACAGTTTTCTTATCACCTGCTCCAAAGAATACAACATCACCAACTTCAAGTTCAGTTGTTTTTACAATTTGCTCTAAATCTTCTTCACTAAAGAATTTAGTTAAAGGACCTTTTAATCCATCCTCTTTCATTTGGAAGTAACCTAAACCTTTAGCTCCAAATTTTCTTACATAATCTTCAAAACCTTTCATTTGTCTTTTTGAGAAAATATTATCTCCATTTGGACATCTTAAAGCTTTAATTCTATTGTTTTTCTTATCTTTTGCAATTGAAGAAAAAATTTCATTTGTAGAGTTAGCAAAAATATCAATAACATCTACCATAGGCATATCAAATCTCATATCAGGTTTATCAGAACCATAATTTTCCATCGCATCTTTATAAGTCATTCTTGTAAATGTTGTAGGAATATTACTTTTACCACAAGCTTTAAATACATCAGATATTAATCTTTCAGCTACTTTTATAATATCTTCTTGATTACAAAAAGACATCTCAATATCAATTTGAGTAAATTCAGGTTGTCTATCAGCTCTTAAATCTTCATCTCTAAAACATTTTGCAATTTGAAAATATTTATCAAATCCAGAAACCATTAATAACTGTTTAAATAGTTGAGGAGATTGAGGAAGTGCATAAAATTCACCTGGATGAACTCTACTTGGTACTAAATAATCCCTTGCACCCTCAGGTGTTGATTTTGTTAAAATTGGAGTTTCAACATCTAAAAAACCTAACTCATCTAATGTATTTCTAACTTGAATAGTAGCTTTACTTCTTAGTTTGAAAATATCATAAGCTTTTGGTGTTCTTAACTCTAAGAATCTATTTCTTAGTCTAATTTCTTCATTTACTTTTTCATCACCTAACTCAAAAGGCATTGGTTTTGATCTGTTTTCAATAGTTAAATCACTAACAACAATCTCAATTTTTCCAGTAGTTAAATTTGGGTTTTCTAATCCCTCACCTCTTGCTCTTACTTTACCAGTTGCTATAAGAACAAACTCATCTCTTACTGTTTCTGCTTTTTCTAAAGACTCTTTGCTATCTTGTGGATCACAAACTAACTGAACAAGTCCACCTTTATCTCTTAAATCAATAAATATAATTCCACCATGATCTCTTCTACTGTTTACCCAACCTGCAACAGTAACTGTATCACCAATGTTTTTTTCCGTTACTTCTGTACAATAATGCGTTCTCAATTCTAAACTCCGTCTTTTTAAATATTCGCGATTATACCCAAGATTTACTTAATCTTTTGAAACCCGTGTGCTGTGCTTTTATATAATTTTGGTTCATATAAAACATCATTACCTTCAACTTTTGTCTTAATCAGTTTTGATTTATTGCCATCAAAAAGAGTATTAACTCCAATAAGTGAAGAGTAATTTACCCAATCATAAACAATATTTGACCCTAAAGAATCCATTATATCTTCAAGCTTTTCATCAGTTGCATCAATAGAATTAGCAAGTACAAAACTTGTTCTATCTTCTACTTGAGTTAAAGATATTAAAAATGGATTAAAATTTAATTGTGTAGACAAAACAACTTCTGGCTCTTTTTCAAAAGCTCTTATTTGTGAAAGAATAATAGAAGTTTTGATAATAGAAGTATTTAACATAATAGTTGATTTATCCAATCTATTATCATTTACAAGTCTTCTATAATCGTTATTGCTATTTTCTACATTTTTAATAGTAACAATATCTTTAATACTATTTTCATAAATAGATTTTAGTTTATTACCCAAATAATTATTTTGATAAAACATTATATTTTTACCATTTGATAAACTTTGAAGTAAAGATATTTGCTTTGAATAAGATATTCCACCATAAATAAAATTATCTTTTGTAATTTTAACTTCTTCTTTATTTAATAAAGGAAAATATATTTTTACATCACTTGAAAAAGACAACTCTTTTATTTTATCATAGCCCTCATCTGTAAACAAAGCAATAATATTATCATATCCAGCATCTTTTATACTTTCAATAGCTTTTTTTATAGATAATTCTGTTTCATTCCTTGTATCAAATGTCTCAATTTTAAACTTTTCATTTTTAAACAATAAATATGCAGTAATTGTATTTACTGTATTATTAGCATATTTTCCTACAACTTTAGATGGGTAAATAATTGCTAATTTAAAAACATCATCTAATTCACTATCTTCAATAGTTTTAACTTCATTTATAATAATCTTATCTTGTGGAATTTTATCAAATTCAACTTCATTGTCTGACTTTTTTATTTCTATGATTTCTTGTTTTTTATCTGTTTGTATTACTTTTTGTTTTTGAGTACAACCAAAAAATAAAAAAGCAATAGAAATTACAAGTACTATATGTTTCAATGTATCTCCAGTATAGATTTTATTTTTAGCATATCATAATATGCTTCCTTTTTAAGTGAAGGATTCCTAAGTAAAATATTAGGTGAAAAAGTAGGCAAAATATTATAATACTTATAAGGCAAAATATTTCCCCTTAATTGTTCAAATATTCCATTGTCATTTGTAAGATATTTATAAACTTTTTCTCCAAAAGTTACAATTAACATTGGGTTTATTATTTCAATTTGTTTATCCAAATAGAGTCTACAATTATTTGCATGTGTTGCATTAAATGAATCATTTGATTTACATTTTACAATATTTGTTATATAAACATCATCAATATCAAGCATTAAAACATTTTGTATCATATTTTTAAGTATTTCACCACTTTTACCAACAAAAAACTGACCTAATTCATCTTCACTTGCACTAGGTTCATCTAAAATAAAAAGAATTTTTGCATCACTATTTCCTTGACCAAAAAGTACATTTTTTCTACTTTTACATAAATCACACAAGTAACAATTTTCAACAATATTTTTTAATTCATTTATGTTATTTGGCAAATTTGAGTTATTTATTTCATTGTTCCCAAACTCAACATTAGCATGATACTCATAACCAATTGATTTAAAAAAATTTAGTTGATATAAAATTCTATTTTTTACTGCTTTTGTCATATGAAATTTTACAAAAATCTAACTTTCACATAAATTTGTTCCATTATTTTATATAAATTTCTATTATTTATTGACTATTGTTCCAATATTTTGTACAATGAATTTTAAATAAAATACAGGATATATAATGTCTTCACCAAGTTTTAGAGTATTAGAAAAAGATTTAGGAGTAAATAAAACAACTTTACACAATTGGAAAAAAACAAGACCGAAGCTTTATGCTTTTATTATTGAATCTTATAAAAGAAAAGAGTTTTTAGATAAAAACTTAGAATTGATGATAAATCAAAAAGATTTTCTTGAAAAAGAGATAAATGCAATTAAAGATAATCTTTAATCAAATTATTTATACACTAAACATAAATACCTGTATCAATAATAATTTTATTTCTACCTTCATGTTTTGCTTTATTTAAAAGTAAATCAGCTTGATTTATTGCTTCTTTATAAGAGTTATATTTATTTCTATATACAACTCCCGCACAAAATTTTATTTTTAATTTTATATCTTTATGAACAAACTTATTTGTAGATACAATATTTCTAACTCTTTTTAAGTAACTAATTACTTCATCATCTTCTGTATAGTGAATTAAAGCTACAAACTCCTCACCACCATATCTACAAATAACATCTTCTTCTCTTGTTAGTTTTTTTAAGATTGTAGCAAAAGTTGTAAGAATAGTATCACCACACTCATGACCATAATTATCATTTATAGATTTAAAATGATCAATATCATAAAAAACTATTGCATACTTTGATTTAAAAATCTCATACTCATTTTCAATTTTATCAACTTCTGCAACAAATGCTCTTCTATTTGCAATACCAGTTAAAAAATCTATATCTTTTTCTCTACTTACTTCATTTAAATCTTGTTCTAATTTATTTATTTGCTTTTGTAAATAAGCACAATCTTTTTGTCCCTTAAAAAGTTCAGCTTGTGATTCATCAATTGTATTTTCTAATTTATGAATTGTACTTACAAGTTTGCTTTGAAGCATAGCTAAATCTCTTGCTGAATGCTTTGATAACTCTAAACCTTCTAATTCAGTCTTAATCATTGTAACTTCTTGTGAAGTATCATCACTTTGAAGTAAACACTTATCAAAATATTTACCCATTAGACCAATTACTTTTTTTACATCTTTTGCTTTTTCTTGAACAACAACCTTATCTCTTGTAATTCTCTCATTTGTAAATTTTCTTAATCTATTAATAGTGCTATTTTTAATTAATCGTTCAGGTTTTTCTTGTAGTTCAGTTTTTAGTTCAGATATCTTTTTTTCTATATTATAATCAATGGAAGGAGTAAGTAAAAAATCTAAATTATCAATAAACTTTTTTAAATCTTTGTCATTTATACGCCTTAAAAGTAAAAAAGTTAATTCATAATAAGTTGTAATATCATTTTCTCTTATATATAGCTTTTCTTCGTCACTTAAATCTTTTAATAACTTATGAAATTTATTTAGCTCTTCAACATTAAAATCTAACTCTTGTGCTTGTTTATAAAACTCTTTTGCATAGTTTGAAGGAGTTGCGATTATTTCTTGTCTTGTTAAAGATTTGATAGTATTTTTAATTATGATTTTTATATTTTCCATTTTAGTTCATCTTTTAATTATTTTAAAGTATTTTAACAAGATTAATCTAAAAGAAGGAAAAAAAAAGAGACAAAATTATAAGTTATTGCCTCTTTTTATAAAAATTACTTATATCTGTGAGTAATTCTACCCTTATCAAGTGAATAAGGTGTAATTTCTACTTTAACCTTATCACCAGGTAAAATTTTTATGTAGTGCATTCTCATTTTACCTGAGATATGACATAAAACTACATGTCCATTGTCTAGCTCTACTCTAAACATTGCATTTGGTAAAGCCTCAACAACTTTACCATCAATTACAATTACATCATCTTTTGCCACTTTATTCTCCCTAGTTATCTACTACTGTACTTAAAATCTCAGCTTTGCCATTAATAACAGCTACCGTATGCTCATAATGACTTCCTCTTAATCCATCACTTGATACAACATCCCAGTCATTTTCTAAAATAACAGGTTCTCTATCTTTATGACAAATCATAGGTTCCAAACAAAATACCATTCCATTTTTAATTTTTGGTCCAGATTTTGGACTTCCATTTTCTAAATAGTTTGGAATTTCAGGTTCATCATGAGGTTTTTTACCAATCCCATGTCCACAAAATCTTATAAGTGGTTGATATCCTCTTGCAACTATGAAATCTTCAATTGCTTTTGAAAGCTCTTTAAATCTCATACCTTCATGAATAATATCAATTGCATAAAGTAAAGAGTCTTTTGCGCAAGCAATTAACTCTTCATCTTCTTTTGAGATTTTACCAATTGGCATAGTAATAGCAGCATCTCCATACCAACCATCAAGTTCTGTTCCAATATCAAGGCCTAAAATATCGCCCTCTTTTAAAACAACATCTGATGGAATACCATGAATAATAACTTCATTAAGAGATGTACAAATAGCACCAGGGAAGCCATATAGTCCTTTAAAAGACGGTCTAGCTCCTAGATTTGTTAAAAACTTTTCACCCATAGCATCAACTTCTTTTAAAGTCATACCAGGTTTTACATTTTCATTTAAATAATTCAAAGTCTTCGCAACAATAACATTAGCATCACGAAGCTTTTGAATTTCATTTGGTTTTCTTATTGCAATAGCCATAACTATAAACCTACCGCACTTAGTGTTTCATATTTATTAGTATATTGCTGTGCTTCAATCTTTCTCATTGTATCAATAGCAACTTGAACAACGATAAGAACAGCAACCCCACCAAAATAAAAAGGAACACCCATAGCTTTTACTAGTAGCCATGGAACAGTCGAAATCGCTGCAAGGTATAATGCACCCCAAAAAGTCAATCTTCCTGCAACTTCATTTAAGAAACTAGCAGTTGATGCTCCTGGTCTAACACCTGGAATAAATCCACCTTGTCTTTTTAAATTGTCTGAAATATCTTTTGCATTAAAAGTAATACTTGCATAGAAAAATGCGAAGAATACTACAAATAAAAACATAAAAATATTAAATGTATAGCTACTTGGATTTAAAAAATCCGCAACAGCCATTAAGTACTCATTTTGACTTCCTTGCAAAACAGTCGCAGGGAACATTAAAATTGCACTTGCAAAAATAGCTGGAATTACACCTGATAAGTTAACCTTAATAGGAATATAATTCATAACTCTTTTATTTTGATTTTGCATCATAACTTTTCTTGAATATGAAACAGGAACTCTTCTTTCACCAAGCTCTACATAAATAATAGCTCCAACTGTTCCTAAAACAATAACTAAAATAGCAATTACAGTTAAGAAATTCATTTGACCATTATTTACTAAGTCAATAGTACCACCAATGGCACTTGGAATTGCAGAAACAATACCAGCAAAGATAATTAGTGAAATACCATTACCAATACCTTTTTGAGTTATTTGTTCACCAATCCACATTAAAAGCATAGTTCCAGTTAACATTGATATAGATGATACTGCAATAAAAGTATCCATATCAATAGAAATAGCATTTTGTCCACTTTGTCCAGTTAAAGAGTTTAGACCCATTGATACACCAATTGATTGAATCAATGTAATAACAATAGTTGTATATCTGATGATTTGCATATATTTTTGCATACCATCTCTCTCTTTTTTCATTTTACCAAGTGCTGGGAAAGTAGCTGCTAGAAGTTCCATAATAATAGAAGCTGTAATGTAAGGCATAATTCCTAGTGATATAATTGACAATCTTTCAACTGCATTACCACTAAACATATTTACAAGACCCAATGCATTATTTGCATTAGAATCGAAGAATTCTTTTACTACATCTATATTAACACCAGGTACTGGCACATATGCCAGTAACCTGTAAAGGAATATAAATCCTAAAGTAATAAGAATCTTATTTACAAGATCTTTACTCATGATTATTTTCCAGTTGTAGTAATGTTTTCGTCTTTGATTTTAGAAGCTAAATCTTTTGCAGCTGAACCGATTAATTTAACCTTCACAACAGATTTAGATAATTTATAAACTGATTTTATAGAATCTAAAGTAATCTCTTCTAACTGTGCAACTTGCTTAACTTTATCTACATTGATAGAGTATGGCTTTTGCACTCTTGAGAAGAAACCAATTTTAGGAAGTCTTCTATGGATTGGTTGTTGACCACCCTCGAAACCTCTTTTATTCTTAAATCCAGATCTAGATTTTTGTCCTTTTTGACCTCTAGTAGAAGTCTTACCCATTCCTGAACCTTGACCTCTACCAACTCTTTTAATATTCTTTGTGCTACCTTCAGCTGGTTGTAAATTACTTAATACCATCTAATTATCCTTTAATTCTAGCTAATGCTTCAACAGTAGCTTGTACAAGGTTGTTAGGGTTATTTGAACCTAAAGATTTTGCAATAATATCTTTAACACCTGATAATTCCAACACAGGTCTTGCCGCACCACCTGCGATTAGTCCCGTACCCTCTGAAGCTGGCTTTAATAAAATTCTTGAAGAATTATATTTATGCTCAATATCATGCGCAATTGTAGTTCCTTTAATAGAAACGCTTACTAATGATTTAAATGCATCATCTAAAGCTTTTTTAATTGCATCAGGAACCTCTTTTGCTTTACCAGTTCCATAACCTACTGTACCATTTTTATCACCAACAACAACTAAAGCTGTAAATCTGAATCTTCTACCACCCTTTACAACTTTTGTTACTCTTCCGATTTTAACGATTGCTTCTTGAAAATCTTCTCTATTTACTGCTGCCATCATTAACCCTTATAGTTTAATTCCATTTTCTCTTAATGCGTCAGCAAATGCTGCAACCACACCATGATACAGGTATCCGTTTCTATCAAATACAACAGTATCAATATTCTTCGCTTTTAAACCTTCCGCTATAATAGCAGCAGTTTTTGAAGCGCTCTCTTTAGTTACACTTAATCCTAAAGTTTTAGAATTAGCTGCAGCTAAAGTGTTACCAGCTACATCATCAATTGCCTGTGCTGAAACATATTTATTAGATTTAGTTATTGTAACTCTTGGAACAGTTGCTGTACCAGAGATACTACCTCTAACTCTTTTTTTTCTTTTTATTCTTAAAGCATTCTTTTTTGCTATCTCTTTTGCTCTACTCATTACTCACACCTTACTTAGCAGTTTTACCGGCTTTTCTAACGATAACCTCGTCAGTATATTTAACACCTTTACCTTTATATGGCTCTGGCTTTCTGAAACCTCTGATAATTGCAGCAGCTTGACCAACTTGTTGTTTGTCAGCTCCCTTAACATGGATTAAGTTTTTCTCAACTGTGATATCTAATCCTTCTGGAATATCATAGTTGATTGGGTGAGAATAACCTAATTGAAGTTCTAAAACTTTACCTTTAACAGCGGCTCTATAACCAACACCGTTGATCTCTAAAGATTTTGCGAAACCTTTATCTAATCCTAATACTGCATTGTTAATAAGTGCTCTATAAGTACCCCAGAATGCTGATGCTTCTTTAGTATCATTTACTCTAGTTAAGACAACTTGATTATCAGCCACTTCAATTCCAACTCTACCGTGAGTCTCAATTGAAGAAACTTTACTTCCTTTTTTTACGCTTACAACTGTATTATCTACAGTTACTTCAATTCCATTAGGTATTGAGATAGGTCTTTTTCCAATTCTAGACATTACACTCTCCTACCATACTGTACACAGTAGCTCACCACCAACTTTTGAAGCATATGCTTCATCGTTAGCGATTATACCCTTGTTAGTTGTAACAATGATTGTACCGTATCCATTTTTAAAGTTTTTTAATTCTGAAAAAGATTTATAAACTCTTCTTCCTGGTTTTGAAACTCTTTTAATTTCATTAATTACTGATGTGTCATTATCATCATATTTTAATGTAACTTGTACTGTTTTCTTATTATTTTCACCATCAATAACTTTGAAACTCTCAATATACTCTTTTTGTTGTAATACTTCTAAAATACCAACAACTGCATTTGAGTGTAGTAATGTTGCAACTTCTAATTTTCTAAGTGCAGCATTTCTTATTCTAGTTAAAGCATCTGCGATTATATCATTCATCATAGCTTAAATTCTCCTACCAACTAGATTTTCTAACACCAGGAAGTAATCCTTCGTTAGCCATTTTTCTTAAACAAACTCTACAAAGACCGAAATCTCTGTATACTGAATGTGGTCTTCCACAAACTGAACATCTTGTATATGCTCTTGAAGAGAACTTAGGAGTTCTCTTTGCTTTAGCAATCATAGACTTCTTTGCCATTACGCTCTTCCTTTAGTAAATGGAATTCCAACAAGCTCTAATAGTCTAAATGCTTCTGCATCATTATCAGTACTTGTAGAAATTGAAATATTCATACCGTGAGTTTTGATGATATCATCATAAACTACTTCTGGGAACATTAACTGCTCATCTAAACCGAAGTTGAAATTTCCTCTTCCGTCAAATCCATTTCTTTTAAGACCTCTAAAGTCTTTAACTCTTGGTAAAGCAACTGAACAAAGTTTGTCTAAGAAAGTATACATATTTTCACCTCTTAGTGTAACTTTTACACCAACTGGCATACCTTCTCTTACTTTAAATCCTGCTACTGATTTTTTAGCGATAACTTTAACTGCATGTTGACCAGCAATTAAAGAGATAGTATCTTGAATGTTTTGCATTAATTTACTATCTTTCATAGCTTCACCAGCACCAACAGAGATAACTACTTTTTCTAACTTAGCAGTTAACATCTTGTTTTTTGGGAATTCAGATTCTAAAACTGGCTTAATCTCATTTTTATATTTTTCGAATAATCTTGCTGCCATAATTAATTACCTTCTACTTTTGCTACATTAGAGATATCAATAGGCATCTCTTTGTTTACAAATCCACCATTAGGGTTTTTTTCTTGATCTGGTTTTACAGTTTTTTTAGCTACTTTGCAATCTTTTACAATTACTTTATTTTGCTTTGGTAACACTTTTAAAACTTCACCAGTTTTACCTTTGTCGTCACCTGTGATAATCTTAACTGTATCACCTTTTTTTATTTTTAATTTAATAGCCATAATTATAGTACCTCCGGAGCAAGTGAAACAATTTTCATGAAACCAGAGTATCTAACTTCTCTAGCTACTGGTCCAAAAATTCTTGTTCCAATTGGTTCTTTTTTACCATCAAGTATAACAGCAGCGTTGTCATCGAATCTAATTAACGAACCATTTTCTCTTTGAACTTCTTTGTGAGTTCTTACAATTACTGCTTTAACAACTTGACCTTTTTTTACTTTTCCTGTTGGAAGAGCTCTTTTTACAGATGCAACAATAACGTCACCAACTGTTGCGTATCTTCTTTTAGATCCACCTAAAACTTTGATACACATAATCTCTTTTGCACCAGTGTTATCAGCTACATTTAATCTAGAAAAACTTTGAATCATTATTTAACTCCTGTAGCTACAATTTTCTTTAATCTGAAAGATTTAGTTTTCGAGATTGGTCTACACTCAATTGCAACAACTGAGTCACCAACATTCAATTCATTCTTTTCATCGTGAATTAAATATTTTTTAAATCTTTTCACAGTCTTATGATATCTTGGGTGTAAAACATTTCTTGTAACTAATACAGAAGCAGTTTTATCTCCAGATCTTCTTACTACAACACCGTGAATCTCTCTTTTTGTACTCATACCTTAGATCCTTAAGTTATTTAGCTGCAGTAATTGCTGTTTGAATTCTTGCGATATCTTTTTTTACCGCTCTTAATTCAGATGTATTTGTTAACTGCATCGTTTTTAGCTTAGCTTTTAATTCAAAAAGAAGCACCTTTTTCTCTTTTAATAACTCGTTTAACTCTGTTAAGCTTTTATCTTTAATATCAGTATAATTCATTTTCGCTATCTCTTGTTACAATTTTAGTCTTAAATGGTAATTTATGTTGAGCTAAAGTTAAAGCTTCTCTTGCTAACTCTTCACCAACACCTGCCATTTCAAAGCAAACTCTACCTGGCTTAATATTCATAACCCATTTATCAACAGCACCTTTACCTTTACCCATTCTTGTTTCTAATGGTTTAGCAGTAAGTGGCTTATCTGGGAAAACTTTAATCCATACTTTTGCCTGTCTTTTAACTTTTCTAGTCATAGCAATTCTGGCAGCTTCGATTTGTCTTGAATCGATTCTTCCATGTTCTAAAGCTTTAAGTCCGAAATCTCCGTATGCTAAAAAGTTTCCTCTTTGAGCCTTACCTCTATTTCTTCCTTTCATTTGCTTTCTGTATTTAGTTCTTTTAGGCATTAACATAATTATTTACCTCTTCTTTTACTTGGTCTTCTTTTTGGTTTAGAAGTTTCAGCTTTTTCAGCAGGAATACCTTTAGCAAGTACCTCACCTTTGAAAATCCAAACTTTAATACCAATACAACCATAAGTTGTATGAGCTTCTGCAAAACCGTAGTCAATTCTAGCTCTTAAAGTATGTAAAGGAACTCTACCTTCTAAGTACCACTCAGTTCTAGCCATTTCAGCTCCACCAAGTCTACCAGAAACAGAAACTTTAATTCCTTTTGCACCTGATTTAAGTGCATTTTGCATAACTCTTTTCATAGCTCTTCTAAATGCAACTCTTCTTTCTAATTGTTGAGCAACATTTTCAGCAGCTAACTGACCAGAAAGTTGTGGTTTTCTTTCTTCTTTGATATTAACAGCAATCTCTTTTCCAACTAATTTAGAAAGATTTGCTTTTAATTTTTCAACGTCTGCACCTTTTTTACCAATGATAATTCCAGGTCTAGCAGCAACGATAGTAACTCTAACTTTTTTTGCAGTTCTTTCTACTATAGTTTGTGCAACACCAGCATAATATAACTCTTTTTTGATATATTTTCTGATTTTATCATCTTCTGCAACGTTTGCAGGTAATTTAGAAAATGAAGGAAACCATCTTGATTCCCAGTTTCTGTTGATACCTAATCTTAAACCTATTGGATTAACTTTTTGACCCATTACTTATCTCCTTTTTCAGCAGCAGCTACTTCAATCATAATGTGTGCAGTTGGTTTATGCTTAGGTGAAGCAGAACCTCTTGCTCTTGGAGTAAATCTCTTAAGAACAGGACCCTTATCAACTCTAGCAGATGTAATAACTGCTTCTTCTGGTTCTAAACCTGCATTTGCAACAGCAGATGCAATAACTTTTGAAATAATTCCTGCAGCTTTATTAGGAGTAAACTCTAATGAAGCAATTGCATATTCAGCATTCATACCTTGAACTTCTCTAGCAATTAATCTTGCTTTGATTGGAGAAACTCTAATAAATTTTAATATTGCTTTAGCCATTCTTATCCTACCTTCTTCTGTACAGAACCTTTATGTCCCTTAAAAGTTCTTGTTGGTGCGAATTCACCTAACTTATAACCAACATGATTTTCAGTAATATTTACAGGAACAAAGTTTCTACCATTGTGTACATTGAATGTTAATCCAATCATATCAGGTAAAACAGTTGATCTTCTTGACCATGTTTTAATAGGTTTTTTATCATTAGCTTCAACAGCTTTGATAACTTTTTTCATTAGGTGCGCGTCTACAAATGGACCCTTTTTTATTGATCTTGCCATCTTAAACCCTTACTTCTTTCTTTTTGAAATGATTAATTTATCACTAGCTTTTTTCTTTCTAGTTTTATAACCTTTAGTTGGCATACCCCATGGAGTAACTGGATGTCTTCCTGAGTTAGTTTTACCTTCACCACCACCGTGTGGGTGATCAATTGGGTTCATAGCAGAACCTCTAGTTTGAGGTCTAATTCCAAGATGTCTAGTTCTACCAGCTTTACCTACTACCATATTGATGAAATCTTCATTTCCTACAATACCAACAGTTGCCATACATACACCAAGGATTTTTCTCATTTCACCAGATGGTAATCTTAAGATAACATATTTTCCTTCTCTACCCATAATTTGAGCATATCCACCAGCAGATCTAGCGATTTGTCCACCTTTTCCAGGTTTTAACTCAATATTATGAACCATAGTACCAACTGGGATACTTACTAATCTTAATGCATTACCAGTAACAATATCAAGTCCAGATTCAGCAGCTTGTACTTTATCTCCAACTTTTAATCCAGATGGTTGTAAAATATATCTTTTATCTCCATCAGCATAAGTTACTAAACAAATTCTACAATTTCTATATGGATCGTATTCGATAGTAGAAACAGTACCTTCTACACCAAATTTGTTTCTTTTGAAATCAATAATTCTATATAACTTTTTAGCACCTGCTTCTTTGTGTCTTGAAGTGATTCTACCGTTATTATTTCTACCAGCACTTGCTTTTACTCTTTTAAGTAAGCTTCTTACTGTTGGTTTAGAAGTAATATCAGAAGTATCCATAACAGACATGAATCTTCTAGCAGGAGTTATTGGTCTAAATTTTTTTAATGCCATACTCTATACTCCTTATGCTGATAGGTTCGCTATTTCAGCGCCCTCTGGCAATGTTACGTAAAACTTTTTAAAGTCAGGTCTTTTACCAACTCTTCCTCTAAATCTTTTTACCTTACCACTTTGTCTTAATGAATTAACCTTTGAAGGTGTCACTCCAAAATACTCTTTAAAAACTTCTTTTAAACCAGACTTAGTCATTCTAGGACTAGTTTGAACAACGATTACACCGTCTTCTTGAAGCTCAATAGTTTTTTCTGTGTATAATATTGCTTTTATATCTGTAATATCTGCCATTTTTACGCCTCTTTTGTTAGTGCATCAAATACTGATTTTTCAATTAGTACTGAATGGTATGCAGAAATTAAATAAGCATTAACTTCTTGCTTTTCAATAACATAACAGTTTTTAATGTTTCTAAATGATAAATAAGTTTTCTCTTCAATTGAATTTACAACAATTAAAGTATCTCTTTTATTAATCTTATTTAAAACTGCCACTGCATCTTTAGTCTTTCCAGACTCAACCTTAACAGAATCAACTACAAATAAAGATTCTTGTTTAGCATGAGCATTTAAAGCATAAGATAATGCTAAAGCTTTTTGCTTTCTATTAACTTTTTGATTGTAGTTTCTTTTAGTAGGTCCAAAAATTTGTCCACCACCAACAAAAAGTGGAGATCTTTTAGAACCCCATCTAGCACCACCAGAACCTTTTTGAGCCTTAGGTTTTTTACCACCACCTCTTACTTCAGTTCTGTTTTTAACTCTAGCTGTATTAGCTCTTAATGATGAAAGATGTGATTTAACATATAAATATAAATTGTGAGAGTTAATCTCATCATATTTTGCTGGTAAATCTAATTCACCATTATTTTCAAATTTTTCATTTAATATTATTGCTTTACTCATTTAGCAACCTTTACTTTTCCTAATGCACCATTTGGTCCAGCGATTGAACCTTTTACAACTAAAATACCTGTTTCAACATCAAATGAAATAACTTCATTTTTTAAAGATACGTTTGTATTTCCGTAATGTCCTGGCATTTTTTTACCTGGTTGAACTCTACCTGGCCACTCAGCATTACCGATTGAACCAACTGCTCTGTGAAATCTTGAACCATGAGACTTAGGTCCCCCAGCAAAATTCCATCTTTTCATACCACCAGCAAATCCTCTACCTTTTGTTTTAAAAGTCGATTTTAAAACTTTAGCTTCAGATAATCCAGATACATCTAAGTCTCCAGCTTCAGTATTTGCTACAGTCATTGTTGCAAATCTATTGAACTCTTTACTTATATTGTATTTTTTTTGTTGACCTTCAATAGCTTTATTAAATTTTTTACCACTTGCAAAAGCTACTATTGCTTTACTGTTTTCAGCTATCTCACATACTTTTGTATCAAGAACTTTTAAAAGTGTAACAGGAACACTTGGAACTGAAACAGTTCTACTCATACCGATTTTTTCAACTATGAATTCCATTCTTTACCCTTTCTTTTTATTCTTGACCCATTGATCTAACTTCAACATCAACTTCTGGAGCTAAATCAAGTTTCATTAAAGAATCAACTGTATCAGGAGTAGCAGCAATAATATCAATAATTCTACTATGTACTCTAATTTCAAATTGTTCTCTAGCATCTTTGTTAACGTGAGGTCCTTTAAGAACCGTATATTTTCTAATCTTCGTTGGAAGAGGAATTGGTCCTCTTAACTCAGCACCAGTTCTTTTAACAGCTTCAACAATAGAAGCAACACTTCTGTCTAAAACTCTATGATCATAAGCTTTAAGCTTTAATCTAATTTTTTCCATTTTTTTCCTTTAAAGAACTCGTTAGTTGCGTTTAAAAAACACCCTAACTATATTTTATGGACGCGGATTATAACTTTTTTTATATAAAATGTCAATGTTTATGGGGCTTCTATAAAAAATATTTTAATTTTATTTCCTTTTAGAAAGGAAGTAATGACTAATATAGTGATTTTTAAGCTTTTTTGGACTTATTTGTGTATTTTTACTATTTTCTTCCTTTTTAAAAGGATAAAAATATTTTTATGCTTTTATAAAGTTAAAATTATATAAACTTTTACATATAATAAGGAGCAATATGATTGAATATATTAATGAAATCTCAAAAGATGAAGACTATATAAGATACAACCATTTTCTAATTAGTGAAAATCTAAATGAACTTTTACACAAAGATTACTATTTATATAATACTAATGAATTTAACAAATCAGATTTAATAGAAGAGCTATACAATAAAAATTTTGTAAATAAGTATGATAAGGTTCAAGATAAACAAATATTTGATTTATACATTAATAATGATAAGTTTAAAGAAAAAACACAATTTATCTATTCAATAATAGATAATAAAAAATTTGAAGAGTTTGCAAAAAACAATCCAAACATTGAAAACCCAAATGATTATACTATTACTTACAATATAGTTGATTCTGCTGGTGTTAAAGTTACTATGTATCAGCTAAGCCTTACAGAAATAGCTTTTGTATTTTAGATAATCATTTTTGATTATCTAAAATACTCTTTTTTGTCTGAAGACTTCTAAGGTTACTTTTTTTCTTAAATCTAATCTTTTAAAATCATCTATTAAAAGATTTGTTGCAAAAAACCAAACGTCATTTTTTGTTTCTAAAAAGCCCACATACCATCCGTGTTTATTTTTTACTGATGTAGCCCATCCAGTTTTTGAACTTAGTTTATATTTTCTGTTTTTTTCTTCAAACATAATATCTTTTACTATATTTATATATTTTTTATCTAGTGGTAGATTATTTAAGTACAATTTCTTTAAAAACTCTACTTGTTCAAATGCTGTGATTTTTATATCTCCATCAAGCCAAAAGCTACTTGAATCAATACCAACTTTTTTATTTCCATAATCAAAAAGCTTTAAATAGTTTTCATACTTTTGTATTGAGATTTGTTTTGCAAACTTTTGATAACACCAAACGCAAGAGTATTTAAAAGCACTCTTTAAAGTTTGGTCTTGATTCCATACATCTAAAAATCTCTTTTTTTTATCCCACTTTATTATTTGATTTTCATCTTTTAGTAGTTTTTCATTTAATATAATCAAACTATTTGGTATTTTGAAAGTTGAAGCTGGCAACAAAGGTTTTGTTGCCCTATTTAAATTATAAGCATAATTTTTATTACTATTTAAAGATTGTATAACTATTGTGCCATCTACATTAAAAGAGTTAAATACTAATCTTATCTCAATATCTTCTGCTTTTAATAAACTACTAATAAATAGTAGTAATACAAATAATCTTTTCATGTTTATCCTTTATTGATAAAATCCTGAAAAAAGTAATATTCCATCACTTTGAGCATTTGTTTTATCATTTGATACTAAATCACTTATTATTGAACCAACAGCTGGAGCAAAAGTCATACCTAACCAGCCTAATCCCATCGCGTATGTCAAATTCTTTATGTTTTCATCTCTTCCTATTAAAGGTATATCATTGGGAGTAAGAGGTCTAAAACCTGTCCAATTTACTTCACCCTTCATATCAAAAGCTCTATTATATTCAAAAAAATTACTTTTTATACTATCAATTTGTTTTTGTACCACAGCAGGATTATTACTTCCTATTTCTAATTTTGAAGTAAGTCTTACACTATCTTTTCTTGGAGTCATAACAATAAACAAATCATTAAATAATGTAGAAGTTTTTGGTACAAACTCTTTTGGCATTTCAAAAGTAATACTATATCCCTTTGCAGGAGTCATCATCAAATCCTTTTTACATTGATTTGCAAGCAATGTTTGATAACCTGTAGACATAATAGTATGTTCAGGTCTATATTGATTTCCATTGGAAGTGATTATATATTTTATCTTGTCATTTCTAATATCTAACTGTTCTACTCTTTCATTTAGTATAAACTCAACACCTTCTTGTTCTAAATGTTTTTTTAATTCACTCATAACTTTTCTTGAATCAAAATGTGCATTCTTTTTAAATAAAATTGCACCCTTTGCTTTATTTGTTATTGTTGGTACATACTCTTGTAATTCATCAAAATCTAAAACTTTAAATCTATCTTCATCTATGTAATTATATTTTTTCAATTTCTCTTTGTAACTTTTCTCTTCTGTAAAAACAGATAACATTCCATCTCTGTGATAATCAAAATCCAAATTATGCTCTTTTATCATTTGTTCATAAAATTGTAAAGATAGTTCTCCATACTTTTCAAAAAGCATCATTGTTTTTTTTGTTCTTTTTTCATTTGCACTAAGCATAAAATTTAAAAGCCACTTGTATATCTTAGGACTTAATGTAGGATGAAAAATTGCTGGAGATTGACCTTTTAGCATAAGCTTTAAAGTATTTGTTATAACTCCTGGATAACTTAAGGGTGTTTTATCATAAGAAGATAATAAACCTGCATTTCCAAATGATGTTGAGTTTGTAATATCACCCTCATCTATTACTGTTACCTCTCTACCACTTTTTTGTAGAAAATAGGCACAATTTAGTCCAACAATACCTCCACCTATTATAACTACATCTCTTTTCATAAAAAATCCTTTTAGATTATGTTTATAATACATATAATACTAAAAAATCATATATAATAAAAAAATTTTTAATCTACATTAAAAATTTAATCAATATTTCAATAGATTTGTTACAATAAACCTAGCTTTTGTTATAATAGAAAAAATCAAAGGAAAATATACATATGACACAAATAAAAGAAGATTTATTAGAAGTAGTTGAAACAACAATGATACCAGAAGTAGAAGCTTATATTGAAGACTTGCATAAACTAATTGAAAAAGGTGAGCAAACAGAAGATAATATGGATGAATCAAGAGAAATGGAGTCATTTCTTTTAGAATTACAAAATATTGTTCTTGCTATAAAAGAAGATAAGATGAATGATGAACAAGCAGAAGAAGTTTACGCTAAAATAGAGCAACTATTAGAAGAGAGTCAAGAAAATCTAGAAGAATAAAAAACTTTTATTCTTCTAAAAAATAACAAAAATCAGCAATATTATTTATTTGCGATTTAAAATGACTAATTATGGAAATAGTAATATTTTGATTTTTTAGCATTTCCTCTATTTTTTGGCTAAGTGATTCATTAAGTGAGGCAGTAGGTTCATCAAGCAATAAAAGTTTTGGTTTTAAGAGTAAAGCTCTTGCTAAAATCAATCTTTGTTGCTGTCCTCCTGATAAATTAAAAGCACTTTTATGTAAAATATCTTTTACTTCATCATATAAATAGACTTGTTTTAAAGCTTCTAATATTCTTTCATTTTTATTCTCTAATTTATGTGTTTTAGCAAAAAAATTCAAATTATCATATATACTCATAGGAAGTAAATCAGGATGTTGGGATACATAGATTATCTCTTTTCTCAAATCTTGTGCTTGATTTTCTTCTAATTTTAATAGATCAATGTAGTTATCATTTTTTTTATAAAGTATTTCTCCACTTAATTTATAATCATCTTCATATCTAATCATAGAATTAATACATAAAAATAGTGATGTTTTTCCTATACCGCTTGGACCTTGAATGGCAGTAATTTTATTCTCTTTTATTTCTAAATTTAAATTTTCAAAAATCACTCTATTTGAAAACTCTAATTTTAGATTTTTAATAATAACCATCTTTTCTTTTAACCCCTTTTTGTATAAGTTTTGTAAGTAAAAATAAAACCAATGAAATAATCAAAAGAATAAGTGCAGCACTAAAAGCTTGATTTAATTCTGTTTCATCTGAATAGTTTGTTGATATATAATAAATATAAAAAGGCAATGCTTCATATTTAGAAAAAATACTACTAGCAATTCCAACACTAGCAACCGCACCTGTTAACATAATAACAGCTGTATCTTCACAAGCTCTACCTAAAGCCAAGAAAATACCACTTAAAAGCTCTTTTGAACAATAAGGAATAAGTACTAAAAAAAGATTTTTAGTTTTGGATAAACCCAATTTCAATGACAATACTTTTATATGTTTTGGAATACTATCCAAAGCATATTGAGTATTTTTTACAATATAAGGCATAACTAATAGTGCTAAAGCCAAAGATGAAAGAAAAAGTGATGGTAAAAAATTTGTTAAAAACTCTTCATGTAAATATATACTTAGTAGTAAAAAAAATAGTCCAATTAATATAGATGGAACAGATGAAAGAAGCTCAAAACAAAAATTAATATACTCTTTTGCTTTTTTATTTGCATATACACTTAAGTATATTCCACTAGCAAAACCAAAAATAAATGAAAAAGCCAAACTCAATATTATAAGCATAAGTGTTCCCACAATTGCAGGAAAAATACCATCAAATACTCTTTGTTTTAACAAAAGAGCATCTACTACATCTGTATCTTGAAAAATTAATTCTAAAGAGATAGAGTCAAGTCCTTTATATAAAACAAATCCCAAAAGTGTATAAACTAAAAATATAGCACCTAAAGTAAAAACATACAATATCAATTTATAAAGTTTATACTTCATATGTTTTACCTTTTATTTTTCTAATAATTAGTATTAGTATAAAATTAGAACTTAAAAGTAAAAATGCACATAAAAAAATTGCTTTAAAAGCCATTGATTCAAAATCATTTGCAAAAATCAATGCTATATGAGATGTTAAACTTCTAGTAGAATCAAATATAGATGTAGGAAAAGCCAATGCATTTCCTGCAAGCATCAAAACAATCATTGTATCACCCAAAGCTCTTGTAGTTGCTAATAAAACTCCTTGACTTAATTGTGTAATAGAATTTTTTATTACAAATTTGAAAAAAAACTCTTCTTTACTTATGGATAAATTCATGCAACATTTCATATATTTATTTGATAAACTATTGAATATATTCAAAAAAATCAGACTCATAGTCGGAATAATAAGCAATGATAAAACAACACTAGCAACAATTATAGATAATGTTGAACTTGGTTTAAAATAACTAATAAAAGGAACAAAAACAAATAATGCTGAAAAAGCATAAATTACAGTAGGAATTGTAGCCATCATCAAAACAGTTTTTTCTAAAAAAAATTTGATCAGTGACGAATTTGTAAGAAATATAATACTACAAATAGAAAATGAAAAAACAAAACCCAAAATCAATGCTAAAAAACTTACAATAAAAGAACCAAATAAAAAAGTTAAGATTCCATACTTATTATCTTGTACACTCCAAGTAAAAGATAAAAGATTTATTAATTCATCAAAACTAAATAAATCTACACATAAATAAAAAATAATAAAAAAAATGCAAAAAACCAAAAAACTACTTATAAGAGTTATTATAAGTAGTCCTTTAGAAAAGATATTATTCATTTACTGGAATAAACCCATATTTTGATACTATTTTTGCGCCCTCATTACTTCTTAGATAAGAAATATAAGCACTTGCTAACTTTGATGGCTCACCACTACTTAATAAATATAAACCTCTTGCAACACTATAACTACCGTTATTTATATTTTCAACAGTTGGTTTAACACCATTTATACTTAATAACTTTACGCTATCATTTGCTACACCTAAAGATATAATACCAATACCATTTGCATCTTTTGAAATGGCTGTTTTCATAGCTGCATTTGATGATACAACTCTTGCTTTATTTGATATAGGTGATTTTTTTAAAGCCTTTTTCCAAAAAACTTTTCTAGTAGCACTTGACTCATCTCTTGTATATAAATTTATAGGTGCATTAGCTAAACCTAACTCTTTAAAATTAGTTATTTTTCCACTAAAAATATCTTGTAACTGTTTTGTTGTTAAAGAATCAATATTTAACTTAGGATTAACAACAATTCCTATTCCATCAATTGCAAAACGAAATAGTTTTAAATCTCCATTTTCAATCTCTTTTTGTGTTGGTTTTCTTCCTGAGTTTGCAAGGTCAATGATTTTTGAACTAACTTGTTTTATACCAATCCCACTACCTCCACCTGCAATTGAAATAGTAATATCTGGATATTTTCTCATTATGTTTTTGATAGCTTCTTTTTCACATTTTATATGAGCTGTTCCACCAGCTATATTTAAAGTACCTTTTAAATTTTCAAATAGTTTTAAATCTGATGCATTTAAAAAAGTTAAAGAGAGTGTGATTAATGTAAGTAGTAATTTTTTCAAAACTTACTCCTATAATTTTATAAAAAATTATGAAGCATAAGTAGTAATTTTTCTCTTATGTTCTGCTTAAACCTTAAGCTTTTTTTATGTTTTGAAATTATATTAAATATTACATTAAATTATTATAATATCTAAACAAAATATTTAGTTGCGCTGTTTTTTAGCCTTTTAAATATCTCATCAAAATCAGCAGGATAGACTCTTGTTTGTCCAATGACTGTGATAAAATTAGTATCACCTTTCCATCTAGGAAGCAAATGATAATGAACATGCTCAGCTATTCCAGCACCAGCAGCATCACTTAAATTCATACCAATATTAACTCCATGTGCATTCATCACATCTTTTAATAATTTAACACCTTGTTTTACTCTAAGGCTAATTCTTAACCAAACCTCATCATCTAAGTCTTCAATTTTATCTGTATGAGTATAAGGAATAACCATCATATGCCCAGGTGAATATGGGTATTTATTCATCACAACATAGCATAATTCATCACTAAATACTACTTGTAATTTTTCATCATCTAAGTTTTTCCCAATATGACAAAAAACACAACCTTTGATTTTGTCTTCTGTTACATATTCATGTCGCCAAGGGGCATATATCTTTTCCATCCTGATTTCCTTTGACAAATAAAATTTTATATAAAGTTTGGTGCATCATTTGCAAAAAGTATCAAATCACCTGATTGGGTTTTTTGTGCTAATAACTCTTCAAGTTTTGATTTGTCTTTTAAAACAATAACTTTTTGTTCATCAATATTTTTACTTAATAAATGTGAATTTAATTTTCCAGTGATTATTGCAAGATCAAAATTTTCATTAATCTGTTTTGCCAATAATATATTTGCTTCATCAGTTGATTCTACAAGTCCTGGAGTTACTATTACTTTTCTACCCTCATATGTTGAGCAAATATTTACAGCCTCAAGCATTCCCTCAAGATTACCATTAAAACTATCATCAACTATTATTTTTCCACCTGCATGAATTAATTGAAGTCTATGTGGTACAGGTTGAAGTTTTTCAAATGCTACTTTTATCTCTTCTAAACTCATTCCAAGTTCAAGGGCTACATATATAGTAGCTGTTAGATTTATTGCATTAAAACTTCCAAGTAAAGGAGCATGAAAGTGCTCTTTTACTCCATTGATTTCCACATCAAACCATATACCATCTAAGTTACTCATTGTAATATTTAAATTATCTGGAAATTTAATAATTGATGGATGTTTTTTTAATGGTACGCTTTCATGTACAAAACCTTTTTTTAATCTTGGAGAGTGAAGCAATTCAGACTTAGTTTTAATAATATTTTCCAAAGTCTTAAAATACTCAATATGCTGTTCACCAACACTTCCTATTACGCAATATTGTGGTTCTAAAAAATTTGCAATTTCTGCAATATCACCCTCTTGTCTAGCTCCAGCTTCTGCAATATAAACTTGTGCATTTGAGGGTAAGTCTTTATTTACATCTAAAACTATTCCAGCAATTGTATTTACAGATCTTGGAGTTTTATATGTAACATATTTATTTTTCAATACTTGATATAAATAGTTTTTTATAGAAGTTTTACCATATGAAGCAGTAATCGCTACTATTTTCAAATTCTTCATAGATTGAACTCTTCTTTTGCCTTGATTTTTAAAAGATATAAAAAATATCTTTTCTAAAACAGTAGAGATAACATATGCCAAAATCAAAGGTATAAACACAGCTGAGATATAGCATGATTGACTAACTAAACATAAAGCTTTAATGGCAAAAGTAACAAACAATAAAATTGCCAAAAATCTTTTTACTCTTGAAGTAAGAACAAGTGGTCTATCAAGTTTTTTATTCCAAAGATAAAATAAACCTGCATAAAATACATAAAAGAATATAGCAAAAGCTATATCATTTAATATATAAAAAATAACAATAGGAAAAACAAAATATGTAAAATGCCATTCTTGTTTATGATGCTTTAATATAACTCTTTCTAGCTTATAATTATACCACTGTAAATTAGTAATCATATACCAACCAAGTGCCATTATGAAAACTATTTCAGTAAATAAATTAAAGTATTCCATTCTTTATTTCCTTTGCTATATCTTCTGCATGAATACAGAAAAAAAAGTGATCTGCTTTGTATGATTTGAATTTTGATTTTTTAATTAACTGTGATATTTTCTTTCCAGATTCAAGTGAAGTTGCTTTATCTTCTTCTCCCCAAAAAATAAGTGCATTATTTGGAAAGTTTGAAAACTGTTTGCTAAAGTCTTCATTTACTACATTTTTAAAAGTTTCATACATATTTTCACTCATTGAATCTACATCTTTACTTCTAAAAATTTTAGTTAGTTTTAAAAAACCCAATTTATTAAATATTTTGGCAAGAAAGATTTTTAGTTTTACATCTAAACTTTTTTTCTCAACAATACCAGCACTACTTAATAAAACAAGATTTTTTGGTTTTAATAAAGTTGCAACTTTTCCACCATATGAGTGTCCTACAATCGCAACTGGTTCTGATTTTATAGCATAAAGTAGTTTTTCAACTATTAAAGCATAATCATTTGTATGCAAAATATAACTATTTGATGTTTTTCCAAAACCTGGCATATCAATATAAATATGTCTAAACTCTTCCAAGCAATGTTCAAAAGCATTTTTCATAATTTGCTTATTGCTTCCCCAACCATGCAAGAAAACTATATCTTGTTTTGCATTTGCATTTACTATTTCATAAGATACATCAAACTCTTTTTCAAAAACTGCTATATTCTTAACTGCCAATTATTTCCCTTTACTTGCTTGAATCTTATTTACATACTCATAGTTTATTAAAATCTTTCTTGTTTTTGGCAATGTTTTAGAAAGTTTTTTTATAACTTCATCAAAATTTGAGAAAAGATAGTTTGCCATACTTCCTGGAACTGGATTTATTTCATTTAAATATACTTCATCATCTTTAACAAAAAAATCACACCTAATAAGTGCTCCCTCAAACTGTGTATTATAAATATCTTTAAATTTTTCTTTTATTTTTTCTTCTAGCTCTTTTGATATATCAGCTTTTAAAGCAGTACTAGTTCTTGCAAAATCTAAATATTTTTTATCAAAATCCAAAAACTCTGCTTTTTGAGGCTCTTCAATAATAGAAAACTCAAACTCACCAGCTATTTTACAAGCTGCTAGGTTATACTCTTTTATTCCATTTACAAAAGGCTCTATTATTATCGCATCATCAAATTCAAAAGCCACATCAAGAGCATACTCTAACTCTTCTTTTGATTTTACAACTGATACACCAATAGAACTACCAAGTCTTACAGGCTTAATTATTACAGGGAACTCTTCAATTAAAATCTCATCATCTTTTGTAAAATATTTATAATCAATAGTTTTTACATTTACACTATGAGCATAACCTTTTGTTAAAAACTTATTAAAACTTACTGCACAAGCTTCTTTTCTTGGACCTATAAAATCAAGATTATTAAACTCTAAAAGTGAAGCAATTACACCATCTTCACCATCACCACCATGCATCATATTTAAATAAACATCTGCTTCTAACTTTTTAGGTTTTGACAAAAATCCAGCTTGTGTAAAAAAACCATCTTTTTGCAATAAAAGCTTTTGGCATTTTTTATACTCACTAGAACTAAAAAGTTTAGATTTTATTGTATCTGTTGGAATATGATAAAAATCTCTATTTTCATCTAAAAATATATACTCTATTTGAACATTTATAACATCTTTCATGGCTATTGCAGATACAATAGAGATTTCATGTTCATAAGAAACCCCACCAAAAATAATCCCTAATTTCAATCTTAACTCCTAAGTTATTTTTGAAGCTTTTTTAAAGCTTCTTTTACAAGTTCACCTGTATTTGTACTAACACAAGTTTTAAGCACTTTTGAGACAACATCTTTTTTGAAACCTAATGATTCCAAAGCAAGAGCAGCATCTAAAGCATTTGTTGCATTTGAAGACTCATCATCACTTCCACCATCAATAACAAATCCAGAAAGCTCTACTAAAATTCTACTAGCACCTTTTGGTCCAATTCCTGGAACTCTTTTAAGCATAGATATGTCATTTGAGCTAACAATTTGTGAAAAAGATGAAGGAGTAAAAGTAGAACAAATTGCAAGTGCAACTTTTGGTCCAACACCATTGATTTTTATTACTGTATCAAAAAGTTTTTTTTCATTTAAATCTAAAAAACCATATAAATTTTGCGCATCTTCTCTAATAATATGAGTAGTATAAAGTTTGACTTCATTTTTCGTTATTTTTGAACTACAATTTATAGAAACAAATACTTCATAAATAAGTCCATTTGCATTTATATGTAAAAAAGTAGGCTCTTTTTTTTCTATTTTTCCCTCAATACCGACTATCATTCTTTGAATCTCTTTAAAATTATTTTTAATTAATTTTCTTAAAAAAAGTGTTACTTTTCTACCGAAACAATACTTTTTTACACCTAGATAATCATATCTAAATGAATTTCATTATATAATAAATAAACTTAAAAAAAAGGGGCGTTATCATGCTCGATATCGTAACAAAAAAGATAAGTAATAAAATAATATTTTCTTTACTGATATTGATGACCATTAGTAGTTTAACTATCGTTTATTTTACAACAAAAAGCGTAAAAGCAGACTCTATTGCCGTAACAAAAGAGAATCTTGCAATGTTAAATAGTGCTATGTTTCAAAGTCTTAGGTATGCTATGAATACAGGTGATCCTGTACAAATTGCAAAAGCTGAGGAAGAAGCAAGACAGATAAAAGGTGTAAGAGAATTAGTGGTAGCAAAAAGTAAACCACTAATAGAAATGTACGATCCAGGAGCAGAATTTACAAATGATAAAGATATTCTTAAATCATTTGAAACAAAAAAGTCACAAATTCTTGAAGTAAGAGAAGGTGAACATCATAATTTAAGAATGATTAAACCAATGGTTGCAACACAAGAGTGTTTGATGTGTCATGCAAATCAACAAGAAGGTGATGTAATAGGGATTATGGATTTAACATTCTCTTTAGATGAAGCTGATGGAAGAATTTATGATTTGATAGTTGAAATTTTAATTATTTCAACAATACTTGGATGGATTACAATAGGTTTAGTTTTATTAGTAGTTAAAAAAGCTACAAATCCTATAGGAAAGCTTAAAGAAGGATTTCAAAATCTTCTAGACTCAAATGATACAAGTGTTAAACTAGAAGTTCAATCAAAAGATGAAGTTGGGGAAGTTGCAAACTTATTTAATGCATATATGGATAAAGTAAGAGATGGTTTAAAACAAGATGAGAAAGTAATAGAAGAAGCAAATGATATTTTAGAAAAAACTGGAAATGGTTTCTTTGTTTACAATGTACAATCAAAAGCAGCAAACCCATATGTGGAAGATTTGAAAAATAAACTTAATTTGATGATTTTAAGTACAAAAGAGACTTTAGACAAAATCAATGATACATTAAGAAACTATTCAGAATCAAATTTTGATTACAAAATTGATGACAAAGGTATTTATGGAGATTTAGGTTCTTTAGCTGCTGGAATTAAACTTGTTGGAAATAACACTTCTGAAATATTAGCAATGATTATGAATACAGGTGATGAGCTTAGTAAAAATACTCATTTACTTTCAACTGCTTCTGAGAACTTATCTGCTTCATCAAATGAACAAGCATCAAGTTTAGAAGAAACAGCTGCTGCATTAGAACAAATCACTTCTAATATAAAAGGAAATACAGAAGCTACAGTTAGAATGGCTAGCTTAGCTCAAAATGTAACAGGTTCAGCTAAAAAAGGTCTTGATCTTGCAAATACAACAGCAACATCAATGGAAGAGATAAACTCAAAAGTTACAGCAATAAATGACGCAATTGAAGTAATTGACCAAATAGCATTTCAAACAAATATTCTTTCATTAAATGCAGCAGTTGAAGCTGCAACTGCTGGTGAGGCTGGAAAAGGTTTCGCAGTTGTTGCAGGTGAGGTTAGAAATCTTGCAAGTAGAAGTGCACAAGCAGCAAGAGAGATTAAAGAGCTAGTTGAAGATGCAAGTGATAAAGCAACAAAAGGTAAAGATATCTCTACTAATATGATTGAGGGATATAATGAACTAAATAGTCATATAGCAAATACAATTGAGATGATTGATAGTGTAGCAACTGCATCTAAAGAGCAAGAAAAAGGTATCGTTCAAATAAATGATGCAGTAAATAACCTAGATCACTCAACACAAAGAAATGCTACAGTTGCAGATGATATATCAAAAATGTCTGCGCAAATTGCATTTATGTCAGATTCACTTGTAACAGCAGCTTCAAGAGCAAATTTCTTAGAAGAAGCAAGAGATGGAGTTGCAAATGTTGATTTAGTTTATGATACAGCAAAATTAAAAGTTGATGTATTAAAACTAAAAGATACAGTATATTCACAACTTGGTAAATACAATAATTGGGATGTTAAAGAGAGTAATTCACTTGAAGAGTGGATTAAAAACTATGAAAACTCAACAACAAATGTAAATACAAATGCCATTGAAAAATTAAGAAAATTAAACAAAAGTTTAAGTACAAAACTTCAAACACTTGTTAGTGCAAATGCAAATAAACAAGACAATGCCTTATTAAATGAGCAAGCAAAAGAAGTAGAAATAGAAGCTTTAAGAATTTTTGGAGAATTAAATGCTCTAAAAAAAGATGCTTGTAAACATATGAAAAAATAAAATAGATAAAAGAAGAAATAAACTCTCTTCTTTTATCAACCTTGCATTTGCTTAATCAAAGCTTCTAACTCTTCTTCTGACATATTGTCTTCACTATTGTCAATATTTTTAGCAGAATTGGCTAGATTATATTGAGATTTATCAATATTATTTTTCTCACAAACAAAATTTACGACTCTTTCTATTCTTTGTCTATGTAAATCTTGATGCTGTAAAAGACCAAGTGAATTGGAAATTTTGTTAGTTAATTTCTCTTTTTCTCTAATAGAAAGTTCCATAGTATCAATACTTTCTTGCAGAAATTCAAAATCTTCATATATCTTACAAGCATGAATTTCGGACTCTTTAATCACATCACAAAGTTCTTTAATTAACTCTTCATATTTCATATACAGCCTTTATAAACTTTTATATTATAAGTCTATCTTTTTTTAACTTAACTATATAAACAAAAGAGTCATTTTTTTATATTTAATGAATAAGTTCTGCAATTAATTCAGTAGCATATGAGCCTTTTGGAAGATAAAAAGATAACTCCATCCAGTTTTTATCTTCTTTATAATTACTTTCAATATCAGAAGGGAATATCCAAGCAAATCTTCTTGCACCATCTTCTTGAACAACTTCTTTTGTAAAATCTTCCTCAATACTCAATGCTTCACCTTGAGCTTTTTTAATCTTTTTACCGCATAAAAGTCCAGTTGGAACTCTATCTTTTGCATAAAATTTTGAAGCTTCACTTTGTATATCTTCAACATAAAAAATCTTACCAAAAGGATAATGTGACATTAAATCTCCATGCATTATTTTAAAAGGATGTTCTTGACTTTTCATCTGTTTTACTAAATCTAAAGGAAGATTTAATTTTTCATAAATCTCTTTTGGTTCAAAAGATTCAATTAGTTTTGAAATTTCTATTCTTTTTGAAAGCCAATTATTAAAAAGATAACTTTGATAAGAGTTAATAAACATTTGTCTTAGTTTTCTATCTTTTTCTTTTAAAGTTCCATTTATTATTGCTTCACCTTTTTTATAATTATCTCCTTCAATTCCAAATCTTTGAAAACCAAAATAGTTTGGTATTCCAAAAGCAGCAATTTGAGCTAAAACTTGCTCTATAATTCTAGCATCAACAGGACTAACTCTTTTTAATCTAATAAAAAACTTATTTCCTTTTAAATGCCCTATTTTTATTTTATTATTATGATAAGTAGTTTCTAATATTTTTATTTTTTCATGATTAAAACTACTTAGTTTATCTTCATATTTTTTATGTACAGATATAGATTGAATTGTCATTGCATTTTTATCTTTTAAGCCTGCATAACCAATATCTCTATGTTTACATCCAAAGTGATTAGCAAATATAGAAACTGCATCCCACGTTGTCAGCTCTTTTTTTCTGAACTTTATAATTAGATGCTCACCCTCCTTTGAAAACTCATATAAAGGCTCTTCTGTTACAACAAAGTCATCTTTACTTTGTTTGAAAACAACATTTATTTTTGCATGATTTAAGTATCTTTGTATATTAGTCAATTTTATTCCTCATTTTGATTGTTTTTTGTATTGTATTAAAAGTGATGATTTTTTGCATCTGTTTTATAGCTGCCTTTTATTGCTTTTGCAAATATATTTAAAGACACATTATGTTTTTTAGCACTTTGCATAATCTTTTCAAGATTCTTTTTAGAAAAAGTAAAAAGCATTTCATACTCTTCACCTGATGTACCTATATCAGATGATATTTTATCAAAAAATTCAAAATCTACCTTACTTGCTTTTGATAATCTTTCTAACTCAAAAAATAATCCATCTGATATATCTAAAGAAGCATTTACATATTTTGAAATATCATAAAAAAAATCACCTTTTAATTTTGGCTTTATAAGTTTTGATTTTGAAGCTATTTTTTTGCCCTTTAAAGCTTTTTTCAAATCCTTCTTGCAACTACCAAGATCTCCTGTATAACATACTAAATCATCAATCTTTACTCCACTTCTATATATTGGATTTTGGCTTTTTGAAATAATAGTTATTGAAATATCAAGTTTTTCATTGCTTATTGTATCTCCACCAATAATTTTAATACCATAATCTTTTGCAACTTTTTTAAAACCATTGGCAAGTTTTCTTAAATCACTTGTAGAAAAATCTTTAGGAATTGCAACAGTTAAAAGTGCATAAAGTGGCTTTGCATTCATAGCAATAGCATCTGAAATATTAACAAGCATAGATTTAGTAGCAATCTGTTTTAAACTCATCCACTCCCTTTGAAAATGTACATTTTCAAAAAAAGCATCTTGAGAATAAACCATATTTCCAACTACTGCTGCATCATCACCTATAAGTTTTGTTTGATTAGTAAATTGTTGTATAAAATAGTCTTCTTTATTCATGACGCAATTATATCAAAATAATCCTCTAAAATCTAATTTTTTACTTAAATTATTTTCTTGGTAAAATATATTCTTATTAATTAATAATTTTTATTATATAATAATACAATTTTAACAAGGAGAACTAATGCCAAAGATTAACAAATACGTAGATATTGATACAGTAGAAAGAGAAGCAAAAAAAGACTTAATAGATAGACACTCACCATTTATTCACTGTAAGGAAACTGCAAAAGCAGGAGAACCATTTGAAGTAACTGTAAAAATGGGAAATGAATATACACATCCAGATGATTTTGATCACTATATTGAGTCTGTTGCGTTATATAATAAAGAAACACTATTAGCAAAAGCTACATATGTTCCAGGAACACTAGGAAATGTAAAAGCTCATAATACAACTACATTTACTATTATTCCAACAACAAAAAAATTAAACCTAGTTGCACACGGATACTGTACAAAACACGGAATTTGGGAATCAACGCCCGTGATTGTTGAAGTAGAAGCATAAAAAATTATTAATACTACTCGAATAAATTCGAGTCTCCAACGGAAGCGCGAATTCATTCGTGCCTCTTTCAACACTGGACGCGCGAATTCATTCGTGCAAAACCTTAGTCCACAAAAGACTCGAATAAATTCGAGTTTCCAAAAAGTTTCCAACACTGGAAGCGCGAATTTATTCTTTCAAGCAAATTTAGTTCCAAAACTACATAAGCAGTTTGCTTTTTTATTACTTATTTATATATATTAAATTACACTCTTAAGAAATTTTGGAGACTATAATGAGATTACTTTTTCTTATAATACTTCTAGCACTTACACTTAATGCAAAGATTTTTGTTGATATGTATGATAGAGAAGTAGAAATTACAAATAATAATAAAATAGTGTGTTTAGGTCCTGGAACATTAAGACTTATAACTTATATGCAACTTGAAAAAAAACTTATAGGTATTGAAAAAAAAGAGTTAAGATTTAGTCCTAATTCAGCTTATAGTTTAGTACTTGATAAAAAGTTTATCAAATCACTTCCTATTGTAGGTCAAGGTGGACCTGGGAAAATGCCAAATTTAGAAACATTAATTAGTTTAAAACCTGATGTGATTTTTACATCTATACTTTCACCTAAACAAGTAGCTTTAATTCAAGAAAAAACTAAAACTCCAGTTATAGCACTAAGTTATGGCTCAAATTATGGTGGCAAAAACAATAAAGAAGACAAAATCGAAGCTGTAAAAAAATCTATGTTACTAATAGCACAAATCATGGACAAACAAAATAGAGCAGATGAACTAATCACTTTTATGAATAAGCAAAAAGAAGCTTTAAAAAAAATAACGATTGATGATAAAGCCATATATGTTGGTGGAGTTGCATATAAAGGACTTCATGGTATTACAAGTACAGAGAGTGATTATACTGCATTTAAACTTCTAAATATAAAAAATCCAATCTTACAAAATCACATTGGTCATGCATTTGTAAATAAAGAAACACTTTTAAGTTTCAATCCTGAAGTTATTTTCTTAGACTCAGTTAGTAAAAAAATAATTTTAGAAGAGATAGAAAAAGACAAAGCAATTTATAAGCATATTAAGGCTTTTAAAAACAGTAATATTTATTGGTTATATCCAAGTAATTTTTACAATACAAATATAGAAAATATTTATATAAACAGTTGGTTAATTGCTTCACATTTTGGAAAAGATATAGATATAAAAAAAGTAAAAGAAAGAGTTTATAAAAAATTTTTAGGAAAAGATATCAATACTAATGTACAGTAAACATTTATACTCAAAAAAAAGATTTTTTATTGCTATTTTATTACTATTTATAACAATAAGTTTAATATGGATTTCTTTAATAAGTGGAAACAATGGGATTGTTTTTTCAGATACTTTTAAACTTTTAGAAGCAAAGGGTAGTTTTTCTATAATAGTTTTTGAAATAAGAGCACCAAGAACTTTAGCAGCATTTGTAGTAGGAGCTTCCCTTGGATTGTCAGGAGCTATGATGCAAGCAGTACTAAAAAATCCTTTAGCTTCTCCTTTTACTTTAGGGATATCTCAAGCAAGTGCTTTTGGGGCAAGTTTTGCAATAATAGTCTTTCAATCATACTCAAGCACATCATCATATGAAGCAGGTTTTATAACTGCACTCTTTGCTTTTGCTTCAAGTATGATATGTACACTTTTAATAGTATCTTTAGGAAAAAGAGCAAATATGTCAGCTGAATCACTTATATTATTTGGGGTAGCTTTAGGTGCGTTTTTTTCTGCATTTACTATGTTACTTCAATATTTTGCAGATGATATTGACGCAGCAGCTACACTATTTTGGACTTTTGGTGATTTGTCTAAAGCTAGTATGAGTACTATTTTAGCAATTGGATTAGTTTTACTAATATGCCTATTTTCTTATTTTAAGATTTTTTGGAAGTTCGATGCTTTGATGTTAGGTGAAGATAGTGCAAAATCATTGGGAATAAATACTCAAAATCTTAGATTAGGCTCTATGATTGTAGCATCATTTTTAAGTGCTATTAGTGTTTGTTTTTTTGGAATTATAGGTTTTGTAGGACTTATTGCACCACATATCGTAAGACTTTTTATAGGAAGTTCACATAAATATGTTTTACCTTTATCAGCACTAAGTGGTGCAATTCTTCTTTTACTTGCAGATATTGTTTCAAGAACTATCTTACTTCCTATTACTATACCTGTGGGAATTATAACTTCAATGCTTGGAGCTCCACTATTTTTATACTTTTTATATAAAAGAAGTTCAAGATGCTAAAAATAACTAATTTACATGTTAAAGTAAAGAAAAAAACTCTACTTACAAATATAAATTTAGAGCTAAAACCAAAAGATTTAAATATCATCATTGGACCAAATGGTGCAGGTAAAAGTACTTTACTAAAATCACTTGTAAAAGTCATAGATATACACAAAGGAAACATTAGTTTAGATGAGATAGAGTTTACAACTGCTTCAATAAATAGTGTATCAAAATATATTGCTTATATGGCACAATTCAATCAAAACTCAAACCTTACTACTCTTGATGTATTAGAGATTTCAAGGAGAAAATATAGTGGTTTTTCTTTAAGTAAACATGATCATAAATTAATTGAAGATAGTATAAATGAGTTTGCCTTACAAAAGTTTTTAAATAGAAATATTGATACTTTAAGTGGAGGAGAAAGGCAAAAGATTTTTTTAGCAGCTGCAATTTTACAAGAGCCTAAAATCTTACTTTTAGATGAGCCAATATCTCACCTTGACCCTAAAAATCAAATAGAGATGCTTGAACTAATAAGAAACAAAACGAAAGAAAAAGAGTTTATTACAATAACTGTATTGCATGATTTGCAAAATGCATTACATTATGCTGATAAAATAATAATGCTTAAAAATAAAGAGATTTTATATTTTGAAAATAGTTTAAATATTACACAAAAGATGATTTCTAAACTTTTTGATACAACTTGTAAACTATTCTGGCAAGAGGGACATCCTTTTTTATTTTTAGGACACTCTCATCATAATAACACACATAATCATTCACATAAAAAGGAAACTAATGATACTTGATATATTAAAACAACAAGCACTTCAAAGTGCTAAAAAAAACTCTTTGACTTTAAAAAGTTTTAAAATTTGTGAGCCATTTACTTATGTTGAAGTTACAAATAAAACTAAAACTTCTATTGGAGTAGCTTTAAGTCCAAGTGATGAGGGAGATTTAAAAAATAACAACTTTAAAAGTATTGAAGATATTTTAGAAGATGATAGTTTTAATTTAGCCTCAAGAGCAATTATACTTGCAACAATAAATGCAATAGGACAATATGAATTACAAGAAAATCCACCTTTATTAAAAAAGAATCTAAGAGTTGAAAGCTGTGAGTTTTTACTTGAAAATAGTACCAAAGAAGATAAAATAGTTTTCATTGGAAACTTAAAACCTGTAATAAAAAAATTAAAAGAAAACTCAAGAGATGTAGCAGTTTTTTGTAGAAGAAAAAAAGAGTTAAATAATGAAGTTTATAATGATATCTTTGAGTATGAAGCTGTAAGTAAAGCAGATATTGTAGTAATAACAGGTGCGGCACTTATTGGTTCAACTTTTGATGCATTGCTAAAGTTCGCAACAAAAGCAAAAATTATTATGGTATCAGGATTTTCTGCTGGATTAAATCCAATTTGGTTAAAAAACAGTAAAGTAACCCATGTTGCTAGCTTATACTTAAAAGATTCTTCAAAAGAGAAAATAGAGAAAAACCCTTTTGAAGATATCTTTGAAAATAGCTGTTATTTACAAAAAATATAGTATAAGAATAGACTCGAATAAATTCGAGTTTTCAAGACTGGAAGCGCGAATTTATTCGTGCCTCTTTCAAGCCAATTCCACCCTACTCGAATAAATTCGAGTTTCCAACGGAAGCGCGAATTCATTCGTGCAAAATCTTACTTCACAAAAGACTCGAATAAATTCGAGTTTCCGAAAAGTTTCCAATGGACGCGCGAATTTATTCGTGCCTCTTTCAAGCCAATTCCACACTACTCGAATAAATTCGAGTTTCCAAAAAGTCTCCAACGGACGCGCGAATTCATTCGTGCCTCTTTTCAAGCATTCCACTTTTATTAATTTAACACATAATTAACTCTTTTAGTATAAAATCAACAAAAACTTTAGGAGAGTTACATGCTAAAAAGAATTTCTCTTTTTTTATTGCTTATTAGTATAAGTCTATTTGCAAGTCAAAATAAAATGTTTCAAACAGTAGATGAAAACCAAGCTACTTTAGTTAAAACTGATACTAGCAAACATTTTTGTAATGTATGTGGAATGGATCTTGTGAAATTTTATAAAACATCACATGCAGTTGAGTTTAAAAATGGTCACAAAGAGCAGTACTGTTCACTTCACTGTTTTGCAAATATTAATAAAAAGTTTGGAAAGCTTATAAAAAAAGTTCAAGTAGTTAATACTAAAACTTTAGAGTTAATAGATGCAAAAAAAGCTTTTTATGTAGTAGGAAGTTCTGTAAAAGGAACTATGAGTATGACAAGCAAATATGCATTTTTGAGTAAAAAAGATGCTTTAGAGTTTCAAAAAGAGCATGGTGGAGAAATAAAGACTTTTGATGAAGCTTTGAAGATTGCCACTGCTGATTTGACAAATGACAATAAAAAAATAGATAAAAAAAGAGCAAAGGTAGCTAAAAAAGGTAAAAAGATATATGAAGCATTGTGTGATAGTAAAGCACAACTTCCAGATTTTAACTCAATAGGTGAAGCTAAAAAATATCTAATTGATAACAAAATTTGTAAAAATATAAAGCCAAATATGCTTCAAGCTGCTGCTATTTACAAATATGACCCCTCACTTGCTACAAACCAAAATAAAAAACTAAGTGTTCCAAAAGATGCGAAGTGTCCAGTTTGTGGAATGTATGTTGCAAAATATCCAAAATGGGCTGCAAAAATAGAAGTAGATAAAACTCACACCCACTATTTTGATGGAACAAAAGATATGTTTAAATTCTATTTTAATCCAAAAAAATACGCCCATACTCACACAAAAGAACAGATGAAAAATATCACTGTTACTGATTATTATACTCTTGAAGCTATTGATGGTAAAAGTGCTTTTTATGTAGTAGGTTCAAATGTATATGGTCCAATGGGAGAAGAGTTGATTCCTTTTAAAGATAAAAAATCAGCAAATGCTTTTAAAAATAGTCACTATGGTAAAAAAATATTGAAATTTGAAGAGGTAAAAGAGAGTATGTTATACTAAAAAAGCCATTTTACAATGCGATTATATCGCATTGTTTAATGACAACTATTTAATAAATGAACAACAATAATCAACTAAACTTTTTACTCTTAATTTAAATTTTGAGTTTGCAGGTATTTCAAAACTTCCAGGAGCTTTTACTTCCATCCAATCCTCAGCTGGTAGCATAACTTCTAATTCACCAGTTTGAATATCCATAATCTCTTTATTTACAGTATTTAATTCATACTCCCCAGGTAGCATAATTCCTAAAGTTTTCCTTGTACCATCTTTGAACTCAATAGATCTACTTGTTATATTTCCATCAAAAAATACATTTGCAGCTTTTGCTATATTTACATTTTCGAATTCTGCCATTAATTTATCCTTTCTTGTTTTATATATATGATACCATAAATTTATTTGAAGCATATATCTATTTTAGTTTTGTTATAATTTTTTTAATAAAAAAGTATTACAAATAAACACAAAAAAAGAGTTTTTATATATGCAAGGATACATTTTAGACGTAAAACCTGTAAAAGATGATGATCTAATAGTTACAATACTTACGCCTACAAAAGTTTATACAACATATAGATTTTATGGAGCAAGACACTCAAATATAAATGTAGGATATAAAATAGATTTTGAGATTGAACATAATCTAAGAAGTGATATTGGAAGATTAAGAGATGTTATGCAGTTAAATTATGAGTGGATATTAGATGCAAAAAAGATGTATGCATGGCAAAGATTTATAAAACTGTTTTATTATCATTTTAAAGATATAGAAGAGTTAGATGAATTTTACTTTGATTTACTAAATGCCTTATCACACTTGATGATAAAACAAAATGAAAAAAGAGCCATCATACAAGCATACTTAAAACTCTTAGAACACGAGGGAAGACTTCATGTGGATTACACATGTTTTTTATGTGATATAGAAATTGAAGGTGAAATTTCACTTGTGAGAAGTTTTGTACCTGCTCACCCACAATGTACCTTTGCAAGAAAGTTTAAACTTAGCAAAATAAAAGAGATGTTTGAGCAAAATTCGCTTATAAATTTCAGTGATGATGAAATAAAATATCTTTGGCATATTTTACTTCAAGGATTGTAAGTTAAAAGATTATATAATATTGTAAATTTGCAGGAGAATTAGATGCTAGATGAACAAAATAATGCAACATCATATTTAGATTTGGAAGATGAGGATATTGCTGTTACAAATATTTTGGAAAAATATAAACTTTCAAATCAACATGATAGCTCATTTTTATTTGATATTGATGATGATTACAAGCAACTTATGCAATACATAGCCAAATTATATATCAAAAATGAAACTCTTCCTGCTGAGATAAGCCATGAATTAAATAACAATATAAATTTTAGAAAATTTTTGATTAAAGCAATCAAACAGAAACTACAAAATATCTTTTTTGATAAAAGAACAGTTGTTTTTAAAGAGATAGTTATAATAATAAACTTATTATCTTTTGGTAAAGATTATAAAATATTTGAAAACTATATTTCATATAATACAGATAATCTCTCAGAACTTTTTAGAGATTATGAAGCAAAACTTGAAGAAAACAAAGACAACAAGGAACATTTTGAAGTTCTTTTTTCTCACTATACTTTACTAATTGAGACAGTAAATGTACTTTGCAAAGTAAACTCAACTGATGTACAAAGAAAAAAAAGTATAAACGCAATACTTGAAATACTAACAGAAACAATAAATATCTTAAAGTTTAAAATAGATTTAAATGAAGATAAAATAAATATTTTAAATAATATATTGGGAAAACTTCTATTTTATTATGCGCATATTCCTTATATTAATATAAAAAACAAAAGTGTAAAAGAGCTTGTAGATGAATTCTTTTTCAACTTTGAAAAATCAAATGATGGGTATGAACTTTCAAAAAGTACACATTTTGGTAACTCAAATGAATTAAATGAGTACAAAATATATCTAAATACAATAACAACCCTACTTTCAAATATGATATATAAACTTGAAACAGAGTATGATTATAATGAATATAAAGATCTTATCAATTTTAAAAATATCTTAGATTTGTATGAAGAGACTATCATTCATACATATGTTCCAAAATTTAAAACAATAAGTGAGTTTAAAAATCACCTTATAAATAACTATATTTTCATATATAGCAGTAATTGTGAGGATGATATATTTTTAATAATTGATGATTTTTTTAAAAATAAAAATTTTGATAACTCTACAATTCAAATCATATATGCAATCACACTATATTCAACACAAATAAAAAATGATATCTTAATAGATATAATCAAAAAATTTCTTGCAATGGAGAAGTTTGACAATGACTATTTAGAGTTTTATAAAATAAATATTTGTGATGTTATCATACATAGATTTATTAGACAAAATAGCTTCATAATTGATGATGAATTAGCTAGAATCATAGTTGATTATGTAAATAAAAATAGCGTTGCTTCACACCTAATAAGCGTATATACAAAAATATTTTTATCACTTAGCTTGTACTATTCATATAGTTATGAAACAAAAGTCATAGAACTATCAAAAAACTACTTTGCAATATATAAAAATATAAATGGAAACACTTTACTTGAAAATGAGTATAAAATTATAAATGATAAAATATTTATCAATTATGGAAAAAGACTTATAAAAGAGCTTGATTTAGATTATGAGTATATAGAAGATGAAAAGTATCATGAACTTGGTAGAAAAAGTGTACTTAAGCATATAAATCAAAATAAAATCAATAAAACATACTATATGAATCAAAAGCTATCTGATGTGATAACAAATATCTTAAATGAAAAAAATCTTGATGATGAGAAAGTAAACAAATACATAGAAGAGTTTATCTCAAAAGAAGTATTTTATGGACTAGCTTTTGCAGTTGTAGATGGACTTTGTCAAAAAGATTGTACGATACTTGACTTGGGATATGAAACAGTAAAAATACCTTTATTTTCAAACTTTGAATTAAAAATAATTTACTCAACAGTATATAAAGAAGTATTTCAACACCTATTTATAAATACAAAAGATTATATGAAAAAAAATGTATCAAATATAATCATAAGTTACCAAAAAACAATTCCAATGTTTTTTGATAAAATCACAGGTCTTAGAAATGTAAATAGACTTCAAAAAGATTTAAATGATATCAAAAACGAATTTATTTTTATAGAGTTTTATATAAATAATATAGATGAATATAATGAAAAACTAAGTTATGCAAAAACAGATATCATACTAAAAAATTACGCCAAAGAGCTTGAAACTTTTTTAAATATTTACAGACTATCAGGACCAAAATTTGGAGCAATATTACCACTAAATTCAAATATGGATAGTTATATACAAAAGATTAAAAAAACAAAAATTATTTACCAAGAAAATCAAATAAATTTTGATTTGACATTTGCAGTATCATGGGGAAATAGTAAGAATATACTAGAAAAATCAGCACACTGCATCACTTTGGCAAGAAAAACAGAAGAAAAATATTATGAGTTTAAATAACTAAGGCTTTTATAGCCTTAATTATACTTGTTCGTCTAAAAGTCTGTCTTCTAGTTTTTCAATAGCGTTTTCAAGTGATTTTACATCAAGCTTGTAAGCTTTTGCTTTTTGTATAGCTTTGTCTACATTATCATCGCTTAAAGGAGCTGTTACTTCACAAGCTGTTTTTACAACATCAAGGATTTGTGCTCTTTGTTTATAAGCTTCATCAACTTTGCTTATATCATCTACAAACTCTATTGAATCAATCAAAGTATCACTTAGTTTCCAGTGCCTGAAAATTCTAGCAGTAATCTCAGAAGTGCTTAATCCTAAAATCTCTTTTTCTGCTTGTGCTGTTGACTTACCTTGTCTTAATAAATCTTTGAATTCATTTGTTTTACCCTCAAGCTCTAAAATATCAGCAATAATAAACTTTCCTGCTTCTTGAAGTAAAGAGGGTAAGATAAGCTCTTCTTTTAAGTCAAAAGAGACTTTTGATAACCAAAGATTAGTCAATGTAGTTGCCATATTTGAAACTCTCATAAAATCATCACTATTAATTCCATAAGCAGACAAATTGGCCTTAAGTAAGTTTTGTACAGTACCGCCAATTGCAATAGAAATTGTGAAGTTAATCCCAAGTAAATTAATAGCCCTACTTGGAGTTTCAACCTTGCTTCTAAATCCAAACATCGCTGAATTTGAAACCTTTAATAATGTGGAAATTATCAAGGCATCTTTTTCAATTATCTTTAGTAATTCAAAAGCTTCTTTATCTCTTTTTTGTCTATACTCTTCAATCTCTGCAATTGTTTTAGGAAGAGGAGGTAATGACTCAATTTTTTCTAAAATATTTTCTGGCACTTAAAACTCCTAACTTAAGTTTAAATTAGCTAGATTATAACTAATCTTTCATCTACATAAAATTAAACGTTGAACCTAAAGTGCATAACATCACCATCTTGAACAACATAATCTTTACCTTCAAGTCTTAGTTTACCTGCTTCTTTACATTTAGCTTCTCCACCAAGACTAACAAAATCTTCATAAGAAATAACTTCAGCTTTGATAAAACCTTTTTCAAAATCATTGTGAATAACAGCAGCTGCTTGTGGTGCTTTTGTATTTTTCTTGATAGTCCATGCTCTAACCTCAACTTTACCAGCAGTAAAGTATGACTGAAGTCCAAGTTTATCAAATGCTGTGTGAATGATTTGCTCCAAACCTGATTCTTTTACGCCTAAATCAGTTAAAAACTCTCTTGCTTCATCATCTTCTAAACCAACAAGTTCTTCTTCTATTTTTGCACAAAGCATAATAACATCTGCATTTACTTCTTGTGCATGAGCTTTTAATTCATCAACGTATTTATTTCCATCATCAGCTAGTGAATCCTCATCAACATTTGCACCATAAATCACATCTTTATTTGATAAAAATCTAAGCTCTTTGTCAAGTGCAATAAAAAGTTCATTTTCACTATCTTCAAAAGTTTTTACAGGCTCTAACTCAGCTAAGTGATCAAGTAAAGCTTGTGCAACTACAAGTTGAGCTGCTGCATCTTTTGAACCTTTTGACTGTTTTTTAAGTCTATCAATTTTCTTTTCAACTTGAGTAATATCTGCATAAATTAATTCTGTTTCAATAATCTCAATATCTCTTAAAGGATTTACATCACCCTCAACATGAGTAATATTACCATCATCAAAACATCTAACCATATGTAAGATTACTTCAACTTCTCTAATATTTGATAAAAACTGATTACCAAGACCCTCACCCTTACTAGCACCTCTAACAAGCCCAGCAATATCAACAAAATCAATAGTTGAATGTTGAATTTTATCTGGAATAACAATCTTTGCTAATTCATCTAATCTCTTATCTGGTACTGGAACAATCGCTTTATTTGGCTCAATAGTACAAAAAGGATAGTTTTGCGCCTCTGCATTTTGTGCCTTTGTCAAAGCATTAAATGTTGTACTTTTACCTACATTTGGAAGTCCTACGATACCTACACCTAAACCCATTAGTTTCCTTTGTTTTATATAAATATAGCCAATTTTATCCAAAAATCACTTTTTCAAGCCTGAAATACCAGCAAAAGCCACAAATTTTAATCACTCCCACCATACTCGAATAAATTCAAGTCTCCACGGAAGCGCGAATTCATTCGTGCCATATTACTTATTATGTTCAAACTCTGGAACTATCTCTTTTAACTTCTTGATTTTATCTTCACAAACTAGAAGTTCTTGTATATCGTTGTTTAGTTTGTCTATATCATATTTTGTAGAGCTTGCTACCATGATTGAGTCATAGTCTGTTTTTTTATCACTATCATTTATAAGTAGTTCTTCATAAAGTTTCTCACCTGGTCTTAATCCACAAAACTCTATTTTTATATCTTCTTGCCCACTTAACTCACACATCTTTTTAGCTAAATCTACTATTTTTACAGGTTCTCCCATATCAAGTATAAATATCTCTCCACCCTTTCCAATACTTGCAGCTTGAAGTACAAGCTCACAAGCTTCAGGAATAAGCATAAAATATCTTGTAATATCTGGATGTGTTACAGTAATAGGTCCTCCTGCTTCAATTTGTGATTTAAACTTCGGTATTACACTTCCACTACTTCCAAACTATCTCTGTGTTTTCTTTTGTATTTGCATTTTGCGCATACAATTCACATATTCGTTTTGTTGTACCCATGACATTTGTAGGTCTTACTGCTTTATCTGTTGAGATTAATACAAACTTTTCAGCTTCATATTTTATAGATAAATCTATACAGTTTTTTGTTCCAAGTATGTTGTTTGAAATACCCTCGAGTATATTATCTTCTACTAAAGGCACATGTTTATATGCAGCTGCATGTATTACGATTTGAGGTTTATATTTCTTAAATGTTTTTTCTATAAAATCATAATTTCTTACATTTTGCATCACTGGTATAATCTCAGAGCCATTTAACTCTTCTGTTATTTTATAAAGATTAAATTCACTATGATCAAGTAAAATAAGCTGTTTTGCTTTAAACTTTTTACACTGCCTGCTTATCTCACTTCCTATACTACCTCCAGCTCCAGTAATTAGTACAACTTTACCTTTTATAAAGTTTTCTATTTTCTCTTTATCTAAATCTTGAGGATGCCTTGCAAGCAAATCTTCTACAGATATATTTTTAAGTTGTTTTGAGAAGTTTTTTTCAGCTAAAATATCTTCTAGTGCAGGAAGAATTCTTATTTGTTTAAAATAGTATCCAACCTCATCATATATTTGTTTAATTCTTTTTTTAGAAACACTAGGCATTGCAATAACTAAAAGATCTAATTTAGTATCACCTAATCTTTCTTTTAGCTTTTCTTGAGATAAAATATGAATAGCATCGATTGATCTTTTTTGTAAAATCTTATCATCATCTACAAAATACTTTACTTTATATTTACTCTCTCTAAACTCTTCTTCTAGCTTCATCCCAGCTTTTCCAGCACCATAAATAACCAATTCTTTTGTTTTGGCAACCTTACTTCTATTTATCAAATAATGATAAGAATACATAGAAAAGTTTATAGCAAACAAATAAAAAGCAAGCTCAGAAGCCATAAAAGCAAATCTAAGCTCTCCATAATAAAAAGGCATGTAGATACAAAAAGCCACAATATAAACAATACTTTTCATAATAAAAGTTTTTTGAGTAGCCTTTGACCAACTCAAACTAAAATCTTTGAAAATCAAAAGAGAAGCCAGCATTCTTATAGCTATCACTCCTAAAACAAATCTTATCTCAAACTCCATATGAAATATAAAAAAAGTCCACCAAAAAGTAATAATCGTAAGAGCAATTATCACTACAAAATTAAGTATTCGTTTATCAAGTCTTAGCATCTATCTTTATCCTAATATTTATTTTCTTCGGAAGCGCGAATTCATTCGTGCAAAACCACCTCACAAAAGACTCGAATAAATTCGAGTTTCCGAAAAGGCAAAATTCATCCACCACATTCGGAAGCGCGAATTCATTCGTGCAAAATCCATCTCACAAAAGACTCGAATAAATTCGAGTTTCCAAAAAGAAGCGCGAATTTATTCGTGCAAAATCCCACCTCACAAAAGACTCGAATAAATTCGAGTTTCAAAAAAGGTAAACCTTATCTAATCAAAGCTTTTCTTTTTATCCACAAATTTCATAACAAAAGCCATCAAAACCATCGCCACGAAAAATGCCACAAATACATTTGCTATAAAGTATAAAATAGCAAATAAAACTATATTTATACCTATAGAGTAGTTTGTCACTTTAAAATGACTCCAACCACTTTGATTTAATCTTTGGTATGCATGTTTTTTATGAGCTTGTGATAATCTCTCACCATTTTTCTTTCTTCGAATCAATGTTAAGGTTGCATCAAACCAAAAAAGAGCAAACAATATAATCCAAATCCAAAAGTTTGCACTTTCTTGATTGGCATAATATATAGTAAAAATAGCAATATTATAACCTAGAAGTGTACTTCCTACATCACCCATAAAAATTTTAGCTTTATTAAAATTCCAAAATAAAAATCCCAAAACAGCTGCACCCAAAACTAAAAAATGACTTCCCCCAAACAACACAAAAGCTGCAAGTGCCAAAAACAAAGCCTCACTTCCAGCATAGCCATTTATACCATCTAGGAAATTATACAAATTTATAAACCAAATTATCATAAAAAATGCAAAAATATTTGTAAAAAGAGAATTTTGGATATCAAAAACACCAAAAGTCAAACTCTCAAAACCACCTAAAAAATACAAGCCACCAATAGCTACTAAAGATTGTGCTATAAGCCTTAACTTTGCACTTAATTCATAGATATCATCAAAAAAACTAACCACACTAATAACAACACCAAAAAGCAAAGCATAAAAAAGACTTGATTGGATTTCACCTATCATGTAAACATAAATCAAACCTAAAAACCAAGTCAAAGCCAAAGCTATTCCACCACCATGTGGAGTAGGTACAGTGTGGCTACTTCTTTCATTTACAGTAGCTACAAGTGATTTTTTCATAGCATACTCTTTTATAAAGTATGTAAATAAAAAAGATATTAAAAATAAAACTATATAAATCATACTATTACATCCTACTTAAATAAAGTTCAAAAAGTGGGTCTTGCAAATAAAAACTACTTTTTTTAGTATCTATCACATCTTTTGCCACCAAGCCCTCAATAGCTTTTTTGAGTGATGAACTTGTGAAGTTATACTCTACCATCTTTTCTTTTTGATAGATATTTTCACCACCAAAATGTATCAAAAATTTCAAAGCTTTTTTTTGTTGTTGACTTAAATGATTCCATTCATTTAAAAACAGATCTTCTTCTTTTTCAAGTATAGAATCTATTGCCTCTTCAACTACCTCACTCACTACCACTTTTTGAGTCATATTGAAAAGTTCACTTGCAATTTGTTGTGTATAATAAGGAAAACCTTTAGATACTTCTAATATCATTTTAATATGATTATCTTCTATTTTTTTATTGTTTGTTTCAAAACCATTTTTGATATATTCTTGCCAATTATTAAAGCCTATTTTATCTATGGGAATATGTTTTACAGATTTGTAAAATGGCTTACTTCTATCAAAAAAAAGATTAGTCATAATAGATTTTTTGCTACCTAAGAAAATATATGAGACCATATCTTCGTGGTGTTGTAAAACTGCTCTTAACTTATCTTCGATTCCTAAATTTACCACTTCTTGAAATTCATCGAATATTACTACAACTTTTTTATTGTGATATTTTGCATAAAGATATGGAAGTTCAAGTACCTCTTTTAGTACTGTTGCATTTTCTTTATGTAAAAAATTCAGTTTAAAAGATGGATTACCACTTATATCAAAATCCACTGTAATATTTGGCTTGACTTTTAAAATCTTTTTAAAAAATTCTACAACTTTGTCTGCTGTAGTATCCAAACTTTTTGAAATAGCATTAAAGTATTCATTGATAAATTCATACTCATCAACTATACTCATAAAGTCTAGAAATATATACTTATACTTTGTTTGCTTTAATGTATGCAAAACCAAAGATGTTTTACCAAATCTTCTAGGAGCATAAAGTAAAAGATTTAATCCTGTATCTATATCAGTTGTAAGCTCTTTTATCTCACTCGTTCTGTTACAGAAATGTTGATTATCAACTGTACCACCATAGTGAAAAGGTTTTTTTATCATTTATACACCTTTTATAATTATACTTTAGAGTATTATACTTTAAAGTATATAAAATCTCAAATTCTTTCAAGACAATTTTTCGGAACCTCGAATTTATTCAAGCCTTCTTTCTCCGGAACCTCGAATTCATTCGAGACTATTCTCACCTTTTATCATAAACCCAATCCCCTCTTCCACACTATAAGGATTTGATAAATCCAATCTCTCTTTTGTGATACTATTATCCACTTCCAAGCTTCTATAAAGTCTTTTATGAAATGATGGTTTCACTAGCTTCAATAAACTTTCAAAAAAAGGAACTTTTATCAAATAAACTTTTTTATTTAAACTCTTAGCTATCAACTCACAAAGTCTTGAAGTACTCAAAGGCTCATCATCACTAGCTAAAAAGACACTTGGAAGTGCGACTTCAGTCGCACCTATAACCACATCTACCAAATGACAAAGATTTCCTATATACACCATACTTCGTTTATTTTCTATTTTCCCAAATGGTAAAATAGAAATCTTATCAACTAAATTCACAAGAGATTTAATATTTGCTTTTACACCATATCCATAAACTATAGGAGTTCGTATGATACTTACTTTAAAACTCTCATCTTCAAGTTTTAAAAGCTTTTCTTCAGCTTTTAGTTTACTCTTTCCATACTCATCTTCAGCCTTACACTCACTACTTTCAGTATAAACATTAATTGTTTCTTCCCCATAAACTTTAACCGTACTCATAAAGACAAAGTGCTTTACACCACTCTTCTTTGCTTTTTTTGCTAATTCTAAAGTCTGAGTTACATTTACTCTTTCATACTCACTAGCACTTGCTCCAGCCATTTGATGAACCAAAGCTGAAAGATGAAAAACTACATCTACATCACTACAATCTAAACTATTTATATCATCTTTTAAAAAACTAAAAGTTTTTATGTCATATTTATTTTTATATTTGTTTATAAAATATTTACCTACAAAACCATTTGAGCCAGTGATTAATAGTTTTTTCATTTTAATATACTCTCAATAGCTTTTAAATATTTCTCTATTACTATCTTTTCATCGAACTCTTTTACTATTTTTTCTCGTCCAGCTTTTCCCATAGAACTTCGTTCACTATCAGTCAAATTTAACATTTTTTCCATTTTTAAAGCTAAATCAGCAGAATCTTTTATATTACAAAGAAATCCATTAATACAATCATCTACAACATCCTTACAGCCAACATTATCTGTAGTAATTATAGGTTTTGCCATACTTGCACTTTCAAGAAGTATTCTTGGCGTTCCTTCTCTATAAAATGATGGTAAAACTATACAATCTGCTTGTGCAATTTCAACCCTTACATCATCACTACTACCTAAATAATTTACAAAACCATTTTTTACCCATATATCCATTTGCTCTTTTGATATTGCAGTTGGACTTTTTACATCAAGATGACCCAAAAGTTGAAATTCAACATTTTTATATTTTTGTTTTATAATTTTAGCAGCATCCACAAATTCTTGTATTCCTTTTGCCCAAAGCATTCTTGAGACTAATAAAAATCTAAAAATTCCATCATCTTTTTTTTCTACTGGCAAAAATTTCTCTACATCCACACCACTACCAGGGAGTACATCACATTTTTCTTTTTGAACTAGATTTTCATCTACAAACATTTTAAAATCATCATGATTTTGAAAAAATATTTTTGTAGCTCTTTTCTGTGAAAATTTATAAAGCCATTTTGCAATACTAGTTATAAAATTTTGTTTGATAAAAAGTGTACCTAATCCTGCTATATTATTTATAATAGGGATATTCAGCATACTTGCAGCTATCGTTCCATAAATATTTGGCTTGATAGTATATTGTAATACTATATCTGGTTTTAATTCTTTGTATCTTTTATAATACATATATATAGTCTTTAAATCTTCTATAGGATTTGTTCCTTTTGAATTTATATTAATATCTATGTATCTAAAATGCTCTTTTATATTCTCACTATATTTATCATAAGGAGAAATAAAAATCACTTCATATCCTTGCTTTTGAAAAGCAAAGCCTAGATTTGCTCTCATATTCCACGCATACCATGAGTTGTTGACTACTATTGCTATTTTTTGCATAATTTAAACTCAGCAACTGCAACTTTGTAGTCATCAAGATTTTCAATTTTTAAGTAACTTTTTGCTTTTTTTAACTCTTCTTCACTAAATTGTTCAAATATAGTTGTACTGCATTCAAGATTGCAAGTATCAAATAATTTTAGATAATCTTTCAATAACTTTCTATTTGGCTGACCAATATTGCCACCCATCATATTCCAAAACTTCTCACCAAAAGTATGAAAATAAAGCTCCCCATGTATTTTAAATCTATTATGACATCTTAAATCAACTTTATGATACATTTGTCCATCTATTTTCAAAACTTTTTCCAATACACTAAATAATAATTCTAAAGTGTCAACATGCTCAAGAACAGCATTTGAAACCACATAGTCAATACTTAAATTTTCTATTTTCAACAACTCTTTATTAATTCCAGAAATATATTCGAGTTTCTCTAAATATGGTTCTAAATTATATTTTTCAATGATTTTATTATCATTTTCATGTAAGCAATTGAACCTATCGTAACAGTATGCTTTTTGAAGGTTGTACTCTTTTATCATATAAAGCATTGTTGCTCTTGTATATCCTGTTCCTATTTCAAGTACAACTTTGTTTTCTAAATTTCCATCATAATTTTCAGCAAAAAGCTTTGCTACATTTGCACCATGAGAATACATCTCATCTATAGTTTTTCCGAATTCCCCACTTCCTGATGAATTTAATATTTGGTTATTTTGCAATATATAAGCTAATATCTCAAGATATTTATTTTTTCTCAATATTTTTTTTAAAGCCTGTTTCATACTTTTTCTCCTAAGATTTTTTTATATTCTTTTATTATACTAGCACTATCAAATAGTTTTATTTTTTCTTTTGCATTCAAAATCAATTTATTAGATAATTCATCATCATTAAGAATCAAATTTATTTTTTCCACCATACTATCAACATCTCCAATATCAACTAAGTAGCCATCAGCTTCATCATCTATAATTTCTTCAGGACCTCCGCACTTTGTACTTACAACAGGTACTCCACATGCCATAGCTTCGACCAAAACATTACCAAAGCTTTCAGTCTGAGATGTGCAAGCTAAAATATTGGAGTGATATATATACTTATACGGATTGTCTACCCAACCTAAAAAATGTATTCTTTTATAAATATCTAATTTTTTTGACAAATCAATCAAATTATTTTTTTCTTCACCATCTCCAATAAATATCAACTCTACATTGCTATCTAAGCCTGACAAAACATAAATCAAATCATGATTTCTTTTTAATGGTATCAGTCTACCAACTGAAACTATATATTTTTTAGCTTTATCAAATTTAAAATCATTAATTTTTTCTTTTGATAAGTTTTGAATTTCATTCAGATCAAACATATTATAAATAACTTTTTTTTCATTTTTGAATCCAAACAACTCTTGCATATCTTTTTGAACTACACTTGAAACAGAGATTATCCTATCTGCATAAGGATAAAGTTTTTTTATAAGAAACAAATTTATCTTACCACTCATACCTTCATTTTTGTATCTGCTAATCACACTATGATTAACTATTTGAACATTATGTCTGCTTCTAAAAAAGAATTTTGCTAGTAGATTTACATAACTTGCTCTAAAAAGATGACTTTGAACAGTCTCTATCTGATGCTTTTTCATATAGTTAAAAAGTCTAAAAGCTAAAACTGGAAGAAAAAGTAATTTTTTAATGCCACTAACACTTTTGTCCCATTCAGTTAAGTAAGTTACTTTTATATTTTTATCCACACTATAAATATCATCTTTCTCTAAACAAATTAACTCAACATACCATCCATCATTATGAAACTGTTCAAGTAGTGTCTTTACAAGCTTTTCAGCTCCACCACCAGCCAAAGAATTAATTATAAAAGCTATCTTTTTAGACATACTCATCCTTTTTGTAATGGTATGTATAAATATATATAAATAAAGGAAGCCAAACTATCCTAGAGTTTATAATAGGATTAAAAATCAAAGTTATAAAATCTAAAAAAATAAAAAATAGTATGAATCTAAAATACCTATATTTAATATTTCTAGAAATAAAATAAAATGTAATTAAAAATAGTAATATAAAACTAATCAAGCCAAAATTTACTATATATGACAAGATGCCATTATGCACACTTAAACTAGTATCAAGATTTAGTATAGAGTGATACCCTGGAAATAAAATAGTTGATGGAATACTACTAAACGCATTTCTCATCATTTCTAATCTTATTGTATTGCTAGTCGTAGTGGTAGAAAAATCTTGAAGTATGGAGTTCATTACTTCATAAACAACACTAAAGTATCCACTAAAATACAATACCAAAAACATTAAAATCAAACCTATGAGCATTAGTTTAGTTTTTTTGACAATTAAATAAACGCTCAACTGAACCCATACAGTTTTTGATAAAGTCAAAACAAAAGGAATGACACCAATTAGCTCTACTAATGTTTTAAACCTAGAATTTATAAATACCGTTATTAAAAATAGCATTAAGATCAAATAGTGTCCCATCTCATTAGGACCAAACTCACCCAGAGCAAAACGAAAGGGGTAATCTCGAAAATATAATTGCCCTACAAGCTCAAAGTATTTAAGTAAAAAAAGTAATGAATTAATAATCAATGCAAATAATAAACTTTTTAGAAAAAAGTCGTACTGCTTAGTTTTATAAACACTTTCTAAAAACAATGGTAAAACAGTTATTAAAAATATATATTGACTAAAAAATTGTAATGAACCTGATGTGTCACTTGTAAAATTTATCAAAATAATAGGTGGTAAAAAAATCACAAATAATATTTTGATAAAATCAAAGGTAAATTTAGATATTGAAATTCCTTTTTGTAAAAAAAACACTGATATTATATAAAGTATCAGCAAAACATCAAAGTAGAAAAGTTTATCAAAATAATCAAATCTAAAGCCAGTAATGAAAGAAAAAATAAGTAATAAGAGTAATGATTTTAAATATATGCTTTTGATCTGAAATAAATCTTTTTTCACTCCCTACCTCCTAGTCTGTCGTCTAAGTGCAACAACAAAATGGTAAATAATAAAACTCAAGATAAGTTTATGTAAAAACCATAGATAAAACACACTAACTTCAAATGATTCTTTGTAGTCTTTATAACTTTGAATATGCGAAAATTGAAGTACTTCGACAATACTTGCACTATAAAGCACATAAGCAACCAAACCAAGCAAAAAGAATATATGTTGAGCTAGATAATAACTTCCGCTTTGCTTTATCTCATAAACCAATCTTCCTAAGATCCAAGATATAATAGAAACTATCAAAAAAATTGAAAATTCTAAAATACTGCATTTACTACTGCTGATTTTTTGTAAACTAAAAAATAGGAAATTAGCAATAAATATCCACACAAAAGGCAAAAACCAACTTTGACTAAAGTTTGATATTTTTTCATTGAGAAAGAAAACAAACTTTTCTTGCCAAAAATTAAGCTCTTTTTCCTTTAGTTCCTTTTTATACTCTTTCATCTCCATCGTAAAAAAATTATTTGCTTCTATGTAGTTGTGGTTTTCATCATATACGGACTTTAATTCTCTAAAAAAATCTCTACTTGCTGTCATTCTTGAAATATCACCCCACTTTAAAGAGCTTAGTTTGCTATCTACAAATGATGTCTTAGCTATTTTTTTAGTAGCGTTAGATATATCAAAATCATTAAAGTAAGTATTATGAAATTCTACTTTTCGTAAAACAAACTCTTCATTAACTTTTATATGATTAAATTGTATATATTTTGATTCTTGTGATACTTTATTTAGTATTAATCTATTGCAATCTATTACTTCAAATAGTATTCTAGAATTTTCTAAAAAATCAATGTTATTAAAGAAAATATTTTTGATTTTTGATTTTTCTATTTTTAGCTTACTAAATTTTGTGACTTCATTAAACTCAAGTTTTTTACAATTTAACTCATGAATATGCAAATCTTCAAACTCACAAGAAGATATTCTTAAGCTTACATTTGCATCCTCTATACGCCATATCTCAAATTGTTTATTAGATGATGTTATGCTATTAAAATTTATCAAAATATCATTATTATCAAGAGCTTTTAGATCCATTATCTCAGCACCACTTGATAGACTAATATTTTGAAAAACAGGATTTTCTTGAAATGTAACATGAAGAAAAGAAAGATACTCAAGCTCTAAATCATATACACTAAATCTTTTTAAAACAATACAATCTAAAAGTAATAACTTTTTCAATACATGTTCATCATCTCGCTCTTTAAGATAAAAATCATCTACAAATGTACATTTTTTAAAGTCTAATGTTTTTAAAGTCCTAATATCTGGTAAATCATTTGTATCTACTAAATTTGTGTGATAAAAAGGAATGACAATATCTGATTTTAAAGTCATGGATGAAAATTCATCGATAAATTCATTCCAAAATTCTTCAATCTTTTCATTGACCTTATCATACTTTTCATTTGATCGCGTAATCCATCCATTTTCAATATTTTTTTCACAATGAAAAATACAATTATCATTTTCATAAGTATCAAATTTACATGATGGATGAATGCATTTTTTTGACATTATTTTAATTTACCTTTTATGATGTCAAAACTAGCCTTCCAAAACAGCCCATAAAAAGCAGCACCTAAAAAACTAATATCTTTTTTCTTGATCTTATAATAAACAACTATTAAAAACTTTTTTGCCAAAAACTGCTCTAAATAGGTTTCATCAAATACTTTTGTTTTTTTATTTGCTTCTATTAACTTATCTAAATAATTACTCAAAAATCTCAAATCTATATCTGCTTTTACTATCCGCTCATTTAACCCTATAATAAAGTGTAGTCTATTTTCTTCTTCTGTATTTTTAATAGCTAGCTGATCTATGTATTTTTTAAATACATCACTAAGCAATTTATATCGCAACTCACTTCTCTTTGTATCTGTTATAGTGGTAATGCTATTTTCACTTACTCTATATTTTAAAAGTATTTTTGAGATATTTGCCATTGTTGTTACTTCTGATATTTTACTCCACAATTCATAGTCCTGAGCATTTGTGTAATGTATATTATATTCTAAACCATATTTATTTAATATTTCTTTTTTTATCATCACTGAAGGATGAGCAAAGCATACAGAGAAAAGTAATCTCACTTTCATCTCACTATGATTTTCTGGATTTTTATATATTTTAGAATTTATTTCCTTTTCACTAAAAACTTCTATTGCTGTTCCGCATATACCAATTTCAGCATTTTCCTCCATAAACCGAACCTGTTCCTCAAACCTACTAGTCAAACTTATATCATCAGCATCCATTCTAGCTATGTATTTACCCTGTGCCTTTTCAATTCCTTCATTTAAAGAATATGGCAACCCTTTATTTTCACGACTTATCAAAACTATTCGTTCATCTTTTTTCATATTCTCTTCTATAATACTAAGACTACTATCAGTTGAGCCATCATTTATTATAATAAATTCAAAGTTTGTATATGTTTGATTTAAAATACTTTCAATTGCCTCGTGCAAATACTTTTCACTATTATAAACTGACATTACAACTGACACTAGAGGATTACTCAATTTCAACTCCTTGTATTTTTTCAAAATGGCATTTTAAATTTTTATTTTGGCTACCTTCATTGATATATTTTTCAAATTCATTTTGAATATACTCCAACTTGGTTTTCTTTATTTGTACTCCTGAGTCTGCATTAAAACCTTTTTCATTTGGTGGCATTCCCATATTCAAATTTTTTAGTAAATAGATAGCATAAAATATTTGCCAATAGTAGTTAAATCTTCCAGTATGGATATATTCATTTGTCCAAGTATAAATACTCTGCAAAGTAGTAAGAAAATCTTTTTTTACAAAAGTGATACACTCTTTTATATCTTTTCTTGTCAAAAATTCAAAAAAAACTTTCGTGGGAATTATCGATAATCTAAACTCATCACTATTCTCATCATAAACAAACTCCAATCCAAAAGAGTGGTAGATTTTGGTTTCTATAAGTTGGCGTATCTCAAAAACTGTAAGCGGAACCAATTCTCTAGGACTAAATCCACTACCGTGATAAAGCAAAGCATTAAGTTTGATGTGTGTACCCATACTGTGATTATGCATTGTTATACCTGCTGGTGCTTCGTAAGAGTTACTATTGATAAGGTATTCATACCTTTGTTTAAAGTCAATATACATCAGTAAAACATCTCTAGCTATGTCTAGTGGATGGTCAATATCTTTGTTTTCATCAGATAAGCACTTAATATGAGTAGCAAGACTTTCTAAGTAATGCACAACTAAAGAGATATTTTGATGATAGTACACATCCCAGCTAGACTTTTTAGCTCTTAACTTATCTATAACTTTAAACTGAAAAGATTTGAAAACATTATTTGGGTCTATTTTATCTATTTCTTTTATTTTTTTAATTTCAAATTCATCAGATTTCAATCCATCAATTGAAGATAATAAACTTTCATAACTGTTCTCACTTATAAATGATAGTATGTTAGAGTTGATTGCTAGTATATTCAATCTAATTTCCTTAAAATTTTGGCTGGATTTCCAACAACTATACAATTTGATTCAATATTTTTTGTTACTGTAGTACCCGCTCCGACTAAAACATTATCTCCAATCTTTACACCTGCCAATATAATTGCACCTGCACCAATTTGAACATTATTACCTATAACTATCTTTTTATTAATATGCTCTTTTTTATGTTTTAAAGTATTTGGATCTAACGATGTTGATACAACAATCGAATTTGCAGAAATAGCCACATCATTGCCTATTTCTATTTCACCTAATCCATTTAAATAACATCCATCATTCAAAGAAACATTATTACCAATTTTTATATTTTGAGGATTCTTGATATTGCAATTTCCCCAAATTTTAAAGTTGTTCCCACACCTTTTAAAAAGATATGAATAATATAATGCTTTTATATCCAATACTTTATAACTAAGTCTATGAAGTAAAAATAATATTTTTCTTATCACTTTTATACCTCAATCCAACTATTTGGTATCCATTTATAACTCTTTGGATTAATAGCCATCCATTGTTTAGGTGCAATTATAATTTTATTTATATTTTCATTAAGCCACCCACCCCACCAGCTAAAGGAACTATTTGCAACTATATTATGTTTACAGCTTTTCATAAGTATCAAGTCATCTATCTCTGTTTTTGTATCCTTCACAAAAACCTTATTTTGTATAAAATCAAAATTTTCTTCGCACCAAGCTAAATCATTTGAAAAAATATAAAATATAGGATTTTCTATCTCTCTAGTTATATATTCATAAGACTTTTTATAATATTCTAAATCAAGCACACCAATTTCTGGATGTTTTAAATAATCGCCTCTTCTCACATGTAAACTAATACTTTGAGTATTTTGAATATTTTTTAAATACTCTTTTGCAATTTCGCTTATATCTTCTTTAGGAGTTAATTCCTTGAGTAAGATATCTCTAATATCTATAAAATACTTTTCATTTTGCCAGTACCCATCCAAATAAATATTTTTATAATTAAAGACATTTTTATCAAAAATTGTTCTTTCTTTTTCTTTATAATATGTAGGTTTATTATAAAGTCCAAGTTTTTTGAGTACTTTAAAAATTTTATTGTCGTTGCCTCTTAAATTTAATATTTCATCGTAATTTGCTATATTTTCAGTTATATTGAAAATATTTAATCTATAATCAAAAAGTTTATATGTTTCATAAGCGGTGATATCTAGCTTAAAAATATCACTATTTTTTACAGCTATTGATTTAGCTATCGCATATTGAAACATTTGATTGCCAAGCCCACCTGTAATTTTTGAAATAATCATTTTTTACCACCAAATACACTATCAACTATAGCTTTTGCAAATCCTTCACTTTTAAACTGCCAAGATTTATCACTATTAAGATAATTTTCAATACTCTCTAAATATTTCATATATTCATCATCGCTCATATTTTTTATAAAATCATAAAGCTCTTTATAGCTTCCAAAATCTCTAAAATCTATAAAACACTCTTTTGGCACATAGTCTAAAATATTATTAGCTCCCCAGTATATAGGTACACACCCCGCAAAAAAGCTATCAAATATCTTTTCTGTTATATACCCTGGTATATCTTTTGCATTTTCATAGCAAATAGAGAACTTATACTTCTCCATAGTCTCTTTTTTGTTATCTACCATACCCTTATATGATGGATAAGTTTCTCCTGTAAGCTTTGCAAAAAGTTGTGGTAAATATGGTACACGATTAAAAGCTCTTATGATTTTTGGTCCACTAAATCTATACTTATCCCATCCCACACCATAAAGATCAAAATCTTCTATATGATTTTTTTCAAACCACCTTATAGCTTCCACTCTTTTTGAATAGAGGTCATTTTCTTTAGTATGTGGAGCTGACTTATTTGCAGATATTAGTGTGCAAAGCTTTACTTTTTTTGAGATGTCTTTGTTTATGTTTCTTGGAAATTTATGAGCATAGTTTAGTTTTATATATTTACCACCATCCACATACTCATCATACCAAGTAAAGACTTTATTAAAATATTTATGTTTTTCAATGTCATAGTTATCTGGTCGTATAAAATGACTCTCAGATAGTATGATATATGATTTTTCTATATCTTCTTTTTTAGGAAGAATAGGTGGCATATTTGCAGCATAGATTACTATTTCAGAATCTTCTATTTTATTTATATCATCAGTTGACAAATCATAATCATGCTTTTTAAACTCTTCTTTGAGTTTTACAAATCTATCAAAGATATCATCACGATGAGCCTTTTCATTAAAGATACTATTGTTTTGAAGATATTTTGATACTACGAGTGTTGCTTTTTTCATATAATTTTTCCTAAAATTGTTTTATTTTTTTCAACCATTATAATTTATACCTTGTAAGTAATTTTCTGCATGATCTCCTAAAAGTATTCTTCTAGTAGTGAAGAAACTTGGCCATTTTTTTGAGAACCATTTTTGAGGAAGTATCTCAAATACTTTGGTGTTGTTTGTTACTCTTGCTTTTTTTAGTTCTTGATTGTATTCTGTAAATATTTTTAGTCTATTTGTACATAATCTATCACAGTTTAGATTTAGATTGTCTATTGTTTTTTGAACTAACTCTTTTAAAGCCCCATCTTCTATAGACTCATTTACTATTAGTTTTCCATTGCTTTTATCAAAACCAAAAAGCGATGGATTAGCTTGAATGTTCAAAGGGTTTAATATATCATTATGAGATATATTTTTATGCTCTTTATAGCTATCACAGCTTAGATTTTGAGGTAGTGGATGAGTAGCCTTGTCGCTATCGTTTCCACCTACACATACGCCTATGACATTGTTCCAGTCTAGTGCCCAGTTGTGAGTGTTTGGTGGCTGAAGGTGTGGTGATTTGTTGTGGATGTGTTCTACTCTTCTTTTGGTAGGATTACTACTATCTGCTTTTGTTTCGCAGTAAGCACATAATTCACCTTGATCAGTGTCAAATATACGAGTTTTTAGATTACTATAATCCACCCCTGCATTATGGCTTCTAAACTCTTGCCATGTATCAGTAGGATTTGATTGTAAATAGTTTGTTAGTTCATTTGGAGCGGGTGATTTATTTATCTTTTTCAAGTTCTCTCTCCCACTCTTTGTTTTCTATGTATAAATCAGCTTCTAAAAGTGCTGGTTCTTCATCGGCAAATATTTCATTTAGTTCATCTCTTAAGACTTTTGCATCATCACTAGCATAATCATCACTATATACTAACTCTAAATATCTATTGAGTTTTTGTGTTACTTTATGATTTAAAGGTCTTGGATCTACTCCTAATACTCTTTTGAGTATTCTTGAAGACTCTGCTCCTTGCGTGCCTTTTGGTGCTTCATAGACTCTATCATCTTCTAATATTCTTATAGACTTTGATGGCACGGTGCTGAGTACTTGAGGGCTATGCGTAGTGATGACAAACTGAATACTAGGAAAAGCCTCTTGCAAATCTCCAATAATGTTTTGTTGCCATTGTGGGTGTAGGTGCATATCTATCTCATCTATTAAAACTATCCCATCTGTTTTTCTAGCTGCATCTTCACCTAAGTGAGGATTGAGCTTATAGCATCTATAGGCTATATCTGCTGCAAGTGACACTATATTTCTTATACCATCACTTAGCATATTTACTTTGAGTTTTCCTTTTTGGTCATTTTCTAAGATGATCTCTTGTTCCATCTCTTCACTATAAGCTAGGTTTTTCCAACCTGTGTGTTTTTCTATCATACTGTTTACTGTAGTTTGGATCACTTTTATAGGGTCAATAAGTCTTTTGTCTATATCATTTACAAAACTGTTTTTTTCTAAGTTTTTTATCTGTGCTTCTCTGTATCTTTTAAATATATGCGTGTACCACTCTATAAAGTGTTTAAAGCTAGATGATGGCTCTAAACAATCTCGATATGCAAATGTTTTAGAGTACTTTTCACTATCAAGCTTTTTAGATAGATTTGTAAGGTTTTTTTGACTCCATAATCTTCCTGTGCCATAGTAGCAAACTATAGGGAGAGTTTTGTTTTCAATAGAGTCTGAAAAGATAATCTTCTCTTGCTTCTTGGCTTCCTCTTTTAATCTCTTTGCATATTTATCATCTTTTGTTTTTGTAGCTTTTCTTATACTTTCTCTATATCTACTCCAGTGCTCTACACCAAAAGCATCACCAAATAGTTCTACAGATGAATTAAGCATATACTCCATATTTTCAGTGCTATCTCTTTGAAGTCTTACATCAGATATTTGTATGCCTGTAGAGATATTACTAAAGCTTCCCAAGTTATAACCACTCACATACGACCAAAGTCCGATTTTAAGAGCATCTAATACACTTGTCTTACCTGAAGAGTTTAGTCCAACTAAAACTGTCATATTGTTTTCAAAAGTGATCTCTAGTTCTTTGAATTTACGAAAATTAGTTAGTTTTAATTTATCTATTTGCATGAGAAACTCCTAAAATTCTTTTTTGTGCTATGAGATATACTAAAAATAAAAAGTATATTCCACTAATACCTATAGTTAAAATTGTTTTCCATAACTCTTGAGTATTTTGAATGAATAAAATCAAAAATAATGGAGCTATTAAAATAAACGATTTTACTAAACTTATCAAGTCGATCTTAATATCTAATAGTTTTTTCATATTTTTAAACAAAAGTAAAAAAATAATACCATTTGCAAGTCCCACAAAAAGTGGTATCATCCAAAGTTTTTCAGACATATCAAAAAAATAAAGTGAAGATATGGTAAGTATAAATCCTACAGTATAAGGTAAAATAGTTGTATTTGTTTTTACTTCTGATTGCGATACTGTGTATACAAGATTTGTAATCACTCTAAAAAACTCTATCATAGCACCAAACATTGTATATATATATGCTTCATAAAACTTTGATGCTACCAAGAGTTTTGTAAGATAAGGGGATAATATCATCACATAAACTGTAAGGATTAGATATATTGGTATCATATAGCTAGCTAAGTCATTCCATGCTTTTGCCCTATCTTCTTTACTAGCATGAGTTATTTGTCTTAGATAAATAGGATTATAAAACTGTGTAGCTAAACTCTCTATGGCACTAAATATAGCTGCTGATACGGCAAGTCCTACACCTATAAAAGCTAAAGCTTCAAGTGAGTATTTAGCTTCTATGATAAATCTATAGGATTGGTTTTGTCCCCACTGTAAAAAAAGTGTTATGGTAACAGGTATGATAAAAATAGCTATCTTTTTTATATACTCTTTTTGAAAAGCAGATTTTACTCTTTGAAGTGAAAAATCATTGTTCTTTATTACAAACTTATATAAACCTATTGAAAATATAAGCTGAGCTATAGCTAATCCATATAGCCACCCCATACCAGACTTATCTATAAAATGAACTATAATAAGAGATAAAACTAAACCTACAACCAAAGTAGAAACCATATATATTGTAAACTTAACTCTATCTCCTAATGCATTTACAGCACCAACTAGCACTCCATGAGTTCCTGCAATAAGTGATATAAAAATAAAAAGTAAAAAATCACTGAGTTCATAATATTTGTCATATCCAAATATTTGATAAACTCCAAAGGCTACAAAAAGTGAAAATACAATAGCACTAATTCTTAAAAATAATAGTACATTTGTAGCATTGAGTAAATTTCTACTATGTTCCCACTGGATTAAATGTCTTCCATAATATTGTCCAAGCGGATTTAAAAAAGCAAAATTAAAAAGTGTAAGAATAGTAAGAAGTAGATAATAATTACCCACCTCTTCTTCACTAAGTAATGTAGTTAATATCTTTATAGATGCTAACATGATAATCACTTGTAAAGCTTTTCCTACACCTAAGATAATTAGGTCTTTTTTCGTTGAAGTTATGATAACACCTCTGCCAAATACTTAATCTCATCTTCTAAACCTATTTGATGATTACCAACAAACAATCCATTTTCATGTAAGTAATCAGCATTTTTTAGTTCACCATTAATAGTGTAGTCAAAGTATTTCATAACATCATTTCTAGTAAAATTACCAGTAACTATTGGTCTACAATCAATTTTTGCATCCATAAGCTTTTTAACTACATCTACTCTTTTAAGATTTGATGTATGTTTTATAATAAGCGAAAATCCAAACCAAGAACTATTACAAATATCTTTTTGAATTATAAAATCTGGATGATTTGAAAAAAGTTCTTGAAATAATTTTGCATTTTCTCTTCTTTTAGCTAAAAAATTTGGAAGTTTTTTAAGTTGTTCTATTCCTATTGCTCCACTCATTTCTACTGGTCGCACATTGTATCCTGGAAGTACAAATCTAAAAGACTCTTCAAACCAATCATCACTTTTTGTACAAACTTTATTATCTTTAGGTAAATTCCTAGTCCATCCATGAGCTCTTAATGAAAGTAAAATATGATAAAGTTCTTCATCTTCAGTTACAACAAACCCACCTTCCATTGTTGCCATATGATGAGAGAAAAATGTAGAATATGTTCCCATTATTCCAAAAGTACCTGTTTGTTTACCTTTGTATTCTGCTCCCATAGATTCGCAATTGTCTTCTAAAACGATAATATCTTTATCTTTTGTCATTTCAAAGATTTTATCAAAATCATTTGGATTACCTAAAAGATTTACTACCATAATCATTTTTGTTTTATCTGTGATTGCAGATTTTAAAGCATCTAAATCGTAATTTAATGTTTCTAAATCTATATCTACAAATTTTAATTTTAAGCCATATTGATAAAGTGGATAATATGTAGTTGACCATGAAACAGCAGGAACTATTACTTCATCACCTCTTTTTAGCTTTGGATTTTTTGTATAAAAAAGTGCAGCTGTTGCTATTAAATTTGCAGTAGAACCAGAGCTTACCATTACAGCATATTTACTTCCAGTAAATTTACAAAAATCTTTTTCAAACTGTGCAACACTTTCACCCATAGTGTACATATCTCTATTTATTACAGATTGGATTGCCTCTAACTCTTTTTCATCCCATGTTGATGTTGCTAATGGATAGCTAGTTGTCATTTAAGTACCTCTTTCTTTATTAATTTTTTACCTAATTTTATAAATGGCTGTTCTACAAATCTATAAGTAATTGCACTTAAGATTAAAACAATTATAAACACAAAAGAACATAATAATACATAATTTAAAATTTGATTCTCAAACACTATCAGTTCCCCCCCCTTAAATTATTCTTAATATATCCTATAATCGGAAAATGTATCAAATATATTGAAAATGATAGTTCGCCTATTTTTTTCAAAATAACATTATTGAAAATAGTAATATGGTTATAACTATTTAGAATAAAAAATAATCCTAAAATAAAACTAAAAATCAATGCTGTTCCAGGAATTTTTACATAAGACAAAACAATAAACATTAATGCCAGACTAATAATAATTAAACTTTTATACTTTATAGATATACTTTTTATAAAATTATTATTGTGATACTTATATATCAACCCTCCAAATGCAAAAACTACAAACCATATAATAGGTGAAAAATATAACTGGATTCTTTCTAGTTCGGTAAATTTAATAATTTTTGGTGCCGTGAAACCTATTAATGCTAATAACAAAAAAAATACTGTTATTTGTAATAAATATTTTTTATAAATATATATTAGTGGCAATATCATATAAAATGAAACTTCAACAAAAATAGTCCATTCAACACCCAATATACTATTAAAATAGTTAGTAAAAAAGCCATTAATAAAAAACATATGTGAAAATAAATTAAAAATGCTATTTCCACTATCTACATCTTCCATATAATATGATTGACCATCAGAGATACTAAATACAAATATTAAAACCAAATAATACATTGGTGCAATTCTAAAGAATCGGCGAAAATAATATGCTTTATATCCACATTCTTGCCGTACATCTAAACTACGAAACAAAGTAAATGCACTAACTATAAAGAATAATGCTACTCCATATTTTCCTGAGTATAAAATATTTTCTATACTTAATGGTAAGTGTTCTATGCTATAAAATTCTAAAAATATTGTAAAATGAACAGCTAAAACCATTAGTATAGCAATACCTCTCATAGAATCAATATAGTAAAGATTAAATTTATTCACTTAAAACTTCTTTTAAATAATATTTATAAGTCTTTTGAATTCCATCTTTTAAAGATGTTCTATATTTCCAACCAAAGCTTTGAAGCTTTGTATCATCAATAAGCTTTTGTTTCATTCCAACAGGTTTTGATAAATCATGGATAAATTTACCTTTATAACCTATCACTTCTGAAATAGCTTTATAATATTCATTTATCGTATAGTCATGCCCCAAACCTACATTTATATTTTGTGACATTTTCTCAAAGTTTTCTAAAGCAAAATATGTAAAATCAGCTAAATCTTGAGCATACATAAACTCACGTCTTGCTTCTCCATCTCCCCAAATATCAAGAGTTTCTTGATTATTTACTTTTGCTTCATGAATTTTTTTAATAACTGCTGGAAGCATATGAGAATGTTTGGGGTCAAACTTATCATATCTTCCGTATAGATTACATGGAATAATTGTTTTATATTGAAATTCTTTATTTTCTCTATTTATATATTCACAAAGCCTAGTTGAAGTTACTTTAGCAATAGCATATCCCTCATTTGTAGGTTCTAGTTCACCTTTGAGTATTAGCTCTTCTCCTAGTGGATTTTTAGCATCTCTTGGATACATACATGAACTACTCATGTTTATAAACTTTTTGATTCCATTTTCATAAGAAGACATAATGATATTTAATCCCATTTGAGTATTTTGCACTAAGAAGTCAACAGGATGAGCCATATTTGCTTGAATACCACCAACTCTTCCTGCACAGTGAATTACTATATCTGGACTATGCTCTTTGATATAGTTATCAACTGAACTTCTATCTAAAAGGTTTAGTTCAGAACTATTTGGTGTTAAAAGAGTATAGTTTTTTGATTTCTCAAACTCAACTATATTTTTCCCTACCATTCCATTTGAACCAGTTATTAGTATTTTTTGCATATCAAAAAATCCTACTCATAATAACTCATAGTTTTATATCCACCATCTTTTAGGTAAACATCTTTTGTCATAAGTTTTAAATCTGATTTCATCATATCATTTACAAGATCTTGAAGATTGTATTCTCTATTCCATCCTAGTTTTTTCTCAGCTTTTGTAGGATCACCTAAGAGTAGGTCAACCTCTGTTGGTCTAAAGTATCTTGGATCTACACAAACTATCGTTTGGTTGATCGTGAGTGGTAAGTTGTAAGTAGTGAGTTGTTCTTTTTTGTCTACTTGCAACCCGCTACTTGCTACTCGCTCTTTGAATACTTCTTCATCAATTCGATCAATTATCCCAACTTCATTGACACCAACACCTTCAAACCGCAAATAAATTCCACAGTATTCAAAACTTAATTTTACAAAATCTCGTACAGTTGTTGTTTGACCAGTTGCTATTACCCAATCCTCAGGTTCGTCTGCTTGTAAAATCATCCACATCATTCTTACATAATCTTTTGCATGTCCCCAGTCTCTTTTTGCATCAAGGTTTCCAAGATATAGTTTATCTTGAAGCCCAAGAGCAATTTTACTTGCAGCTCTTGTGATTTTTCTTGTTACAAATGTTTCACCTCGAACTGGCGATTCATGATTAAAAAGTATTCCATTACAAGCAAACATATTATAAGCTTCTCTGTAATTTACTGTAATCCAATATGCATACATTTTAGCAACTGCATAAGGGCTTCTTGGATAAAAAGGAGTTGTTTCCTTTTGCGGTGTCTCTTGAACTTTTCCATATAATTCTGAAGTACTAGCTTGATAGATTTTTGTTTTACTTGTAAGACCTAAAAGTTTAACAGCTTCAAGAATTCTTAGTGTACCTGTTCCATCTGCATTTGCAACATACTCAGGTGTCTCAAAAGAAACAGCAACATGACTCATAGCAGCCAAATTATAAATTTCATCAGGCTGTGTTTCTTGAATAATTCTAGTTAAGTTCATACTATCAGTCATATCTCCAAAATGAAGATGTAAATTTACATTATTTTCATGAATATCTTGATAAAGATGATCAATTCTATCTGTATTAAACAAAGAAGTTCTTCTTTTTATACCATGAACTATATAACCTTTTTTTAATAAAAATTCAGCAAGATAACTTCCGTCTTGTCCTGTGATTCCTGTAATTAGTGCTACTTTTTGATCAGCCATTATTTTATTCCTTTTTCTTTTTTAAAAAAATCTCGTACATAATCATGTACTTTTTTATTTATCATAATTTCGTTTTCTGTAAACATTTTATAATCTTCATGCTCAAAGTTTGGTAATGAATTAAATGTTTCAAAACTATACTCAAATGCTAAATTAATGCAATGTGTTGAAACATCTTCAAAAATACTATCATCAAACATATGTTCATATATACCATTGAACTTTAAATCTTTTAATTCAATTTCACATCCTAATTCTTTTAAAGAAAGTCTTTTTATTGCTATTTCAATTTTTTCATTTTTGAAAATTCTACCACCAGGTGTAAAATAAAAATCTTTAGCTGGATTATTCACTCTTTTTCCGAGTAAAATTTTATTGTTTTTATCTTTACAAATAAAATCAATAGTTATAAGAGGTGCATTATTCATAACTATTTTAAAATCTTTTAATGGTATCATTTTAATCCCTTTTAAAATCATCATCAATTCTAACTATATCATCTTCACCTGTATATTCACCTACTTGTGCTTCTATGATGATAAGAGGAAGTTTTCCTTGATTTTCTAATCTATGAAGTTGACCTGCTTTTATATAGGTACTTTCATTTGGATTTAGTATAAAAGTATTATCTTCTATTGTAACTGTTGCACATCCACTTACTACGATCCAGTGTTCATTTCTATGAAAATGTTTTTGTAAACTTAATCTACAACCAGGTTTTACTTCTATTCTTTTTATTTTATACCCTGGTGAGTCTTCAAGTACAGTATATGTTCCCCAAGGTCTATGACCTGTCTGATGGATATTTGTAAGTTCTATATTCTCTTTTTTTAGTTTTGTAACTACATCTTTAACTTTTTGAGATGAACCTTTTTTGCATATCAAAAGAGCATCATCTGTATCTACTATAATTAAATCTTTTATATCTATTGTATGTATTTCTTTATTTGATAAGATTAGATTATTATTTTCATCATTTGGTAACTCATCTGCAAGTGCATCAAAACTTCCTACATCTGACCAAGCTATATTTGAGGGTACTACTTTTACTTTATTTGATTTTTCCATCACTGCATAGTCTATAGAGTTTTCTGGAATTGCACTCATAAATTCGTGAGTAATTCGTAATTGGTTATTAGTTATTAGTTGTTTATTTTCAAATGCTATTTTTGATGCTTCATAAATAGAAGGAGAGTATTTTTTTAGTTCTTCTAAAAATACACCTGCTTTAAAGCAGAACATTCCTGAATTCCAATAAAAGTTTCCATCTTCAAGATATTTCGTAGCTGTTTCTAAATCTGGCTTTTCATAAAATGCTTTTACATCATAAGTATTTTCACTTTCTATATATCCAAAACCTGTCTCTGGAAATGTTGGAGTTATTCCAAATGTTACTAGATTATCTTGCTGTGCTAATTCTTGTGCTTTTTTTAATACTTTTTCATACTCTTCTTCATCTTTTATAAGATGATCTGATGGAGTTACAAGTACTATCTCTTCAGGATCTAGTGCTATGCAAGATAAAGCTATTGCGGGAGCTGTATTTCTAGCAACTGGCTCTAAGAGAAATTGAGAATTGGGAATTTGGAATTGTCCTTGTTCTTTAGGGATTGTATCAGAATTTTCTTCCAACTGATCTTTGGCTAAAAAATATTGTTCAGCATTAGATACAATAAAATTTTTATCACATACTTTAGAGTTTCTCTCAATTGTTAGTTGAAATAATGATTTATTTGAAAAAAGTTTTACAAACTGTTTTGGCATAAGTGTTCTACTTATTGGCCATAGTCTTGTACCACTCCCTCCGCATAACACTATATTAGTCATTGCCTTTCCTCCAATTATCTTTTAGCATATATTTTGCGCTTTCAAAACTAAAAGAATAAACTAATTCATCTAAAATTTTTAATTTACTAATTTGATTCATCTGTTATATTTTCCATCTTTTTAATAAAATAACCACCTGTTTTAGGTGCGCCTTTGAACTCTATTTTATTTTCATCTTTTAGTTGTTTTATATATCTTTCACATGTCCGTAAAGGCACAATTATAGCATCACTTATTTGTTTAGCTCGTAAATTAGGATTATTTTTAATAAATTCTAAAATATCATTTACTCCGCCATTTACTCCGCCATTTACTCCGCCATTTACTCCGCCATTTACTCCCTCATCTAATGAGTTCTCATTTTTATAAAAAATATTTCTCATATAGTTTTGTTTGATTACAAAACTATCTCTATCATAAACTTCTAGTATTCTATTTAGACCTGAGCCTATTATGGCTATTTTGTAATTGGTGATTGGTGACTGGTGATTGGTAATCATTTTAATTTTTACCTTTTGTATAGTTTATTAATCCATTTAGCATTTTTTTGATTGCAATTATATCATTCAATTCATTTTCAATAGCTTGCACATAATTTAATCTTTGGGCTATTAATAATTGTGTTTCTACTTCTGCTGTAGACCCTAAAGAAATATATAAAAATTGTATAAACTCTTTATTACTATTTCTTGCTGAGCCTTCTGCTATGTTTGAAGGAATTGATACACTTGCTCTTCTAATTTGAGAAGTTAATCCATATATTTCTTCTTTTGGAAACTGTGAACTTAATTTATAAATTCTTTCAACTAAATTCATAGAGTTTTTCCAAACATCTAAATCCATATGATTTTTCATTTTACTCTCCAATTACAAATCACTAATCACCAGTCACTAATTACTTTACACTGACTTTAAAAAATTCCAAGTACCAATCAACAAATTTATCAACACCTTCTTGAATAGGAGTTGCTGGTTTGTAGCCTAAGTCTTCTACTAAGTCATTTACATCTGCATATGTTGCTGGTACATCTCCTGCTTGTATTGGCATCATGTTTTTTTCTATAGTACAGCCTAGCTTGTTTTCTATGGCTTCTATAAAGTCCATCAGTTTTACTGGGTTGTTGTTTCCTATATTGTAAATCTTGTAATTAGGGGTTAGTGAGTCGTGACTCGGGGTTAGTTTTGATGGAGGATTATCTATTACTCTTATTACACCCTCAACTATATCATCAATATATGTAAAATCTCTTAGCATTTCGCCATTATTAAATACATCTATTTTATTTCCTTCTAGTGCTGCTTTAGTAAATAAAAATAGTGCCATATCAGGTCTTCCCCATGGACCATATACTGTAAAGAATCTAAGTCCTGTAGTTGCTATATTAAAAAGATGTGAATATGTATGTGCCATTAATTCGTTTGACTTTTTACTTGCAGCATAAAGTGATATAGGATGGTCTACATTATGAGTAGTTGAAAAAGGTAATTCTTCATTTAATCCATATACTGATGAACTACTTGCATAAGATAAATTTTTTACATTATTATGTCTACAAGATTCAAGTATATTCATAAATCCTATTATATTTGAATCCATATAAGCATCAGGATTTGTAAGTGAGTATCTCACTCCTGCTTGTGCTGCAAGATTACATACTGCATCAAACTTCTCTTTTTGGAAAAGTTGCATCATTGCTTCTTTATCTTCAAGATTTAGCTTGATAAATTTATAATTTGAATTTGTATTTGAAGTTATTAGTTTGCCATAAGGAATATCTTTGCCATCTTCTAAAGAGTCTATTATTCCACTTCTTTGAAGTCTTCCATATTTTACATTTTGGTCATAATAGTCATTGATATTATCAAGTCCTACTACTTCATCTCCTCTTTCAAGTAATTTTATAGCTAAATGACTCCCTATAAATCCTGCTGTTCCTGTTACTAGTATCTTCAAATCTTTATTACCTTTTATTTTTATGGCTAATATTATATTTAAACTATGTTTTAATTTTGGTTAATATAGGTGACATTTTTGAAACTTTTTTGTGATTTTTTGTAGTGGCTCGAATGAATTCGGGGTTTTATTTAGCTATTTTGGAAGAGCGGATTTATTTGTGGATGGTGTTTTGGAGGCGCGGATTTATCCGTGCAATGCCCCGAATAAATTCGGGGTTCCGGAATATGTTTATTCGTGTGAAAGATGAGTAAAAATGCCTCGAATGAATTCGAGGTTCCGGAAATGAGAGTGTTTTGGAGGCTCGAATTTATTCGTGCAAAAAGTGTGCAAAGAAAGACCCGAATGAATTCGGGTGTCCGAGATTTGGAGGCGCGGATTTATTCGTGCATGGTGTTTTGGAGGCGCGGATTTATCCGTGCAATGCCCCGAATGAATTCGAGGTTCCTTTAGCTATCGCTGTTGAAGATGTCTCTTGTGTAGACTTTATTTTCTACATCTTTTATATCTTCTGAGATTCTGTTTGCTACTATTACATCACTTATTTTTTTGAACTCTTCTAAGTTTTTTATAACTTTTGAGTTAAAGAAGTCTTCTTCTTCTAGTACTGGTTCATATACTACTACTTCTATACCTTTTGCTTTAATTCTTTTCATGATTCCTTGAATAGCGCTTGCTCTAAAGTTATCACTTCCTGACTTCATCACAAGTCTATATATACCTACTTTTATCTCTTTTGTATCACTTGATAGTTCTCTTGCTTTTTTTATAATATCATCAGAGATAAAGTCTTTTCTTGTGCTGTTTGCATCTACTATTGCGCTTATTAGGTTATTTGGTACATCTTGGTAGTTTGCTCTTAGTTGTTTTGTATCTTTTGGAAGACAATATCCTCCATATCCAAAACTTGGGTTGTTATAGTGACTTCCTATTCTTGGATCTAATCCTACACCTTGTATTATCTGTTTTGTGCTTAGGTTATGAGTTTGTGCATAAGAATCAAGTTCATTAAAAAATGCTACTCTCATAGCAAGATATGTATTTGAAAAAAGTTTGATTGCTTCTGCTTCTGTTGAGTTTGTATAAAGTATGCTTATGTCTTCTTTTATTGCTGCTTGCTTTAGAAGTGTTGCAAAGATTTCAGCTCTTTTACTTTGTTCGCCTACTATTATTCTACTTGGATATAAGTTGTCATATAAAGCTAAGCCTTCTCTTAAAAACTCAGGACTAAAAATAATATTTTGTGTGTCAAACTTTTCTTCCAAAGATTTTGTATATCCAACTGGAACAGTTGATTTAATAATCATCAAAGTTTCTGGATTGATACTTAAAACATCGCTTATTACAGCTTCGACACTTTTTGTGTTAAAATAGTTTGTTTCAGGGTCATAATCTGTTGGTGTTGCGATGATTACAAAGTCTGCATCTTTATATGCTTCGTTTTTATCTAAAGTTGCTTTAAAGTTCAAATCTTTTGTTTGTAAATACTCTTCAATCTCTTTATCTTCTATTGGTGATTTTTTATTATTTAATAGTTCTACTTTTTCAGGGATAATGTCAAGAGCAACAACTTCATTGTATTGAGAAAGTAAAACTCCGTTTGATAGTCCTACATATCCAGTACCTGCTATTGCTATTTTATAATTTTTATTTTGCATGATAGTTTATACCTTGATTTTTTTGTTTTTATTGTATATAAAAAGTGGTTAATAGTTGGTTAGGTAAGTAGAAAGGGAATATTGCCTCGAATGAATTCGAGGTTCCAGTTTGGAGGCTCGAATTTATTCGTGCATGGTGTTTTGGAGGCGCGGATTTATCCGTGTAAAATGCCCCGAATGAATTCGGGGTTCCGAAAATGAAAGTGTTTTGGAGGCTCGGATTCATCCGTGCAAAATGCGACCCGAATGAATTCGGGTTTCCGTTTATTATTTGTTTATATATATTTTATCTTCTTTTATTAACTCTTTATAATTTTCTGGTGTCTCTTGTGTTATAGTACCATCTGGCAATTGGTAATACAATTGTCCGTTTTTACTATATACATTTGCTACACCATTTTCCAAGCTTTTTTTCTGTGCTTCTTTTACTGCTTTTGAAGCTACTTTTAGTATACCCATCTCTAAAGTTAAATCTTTCACTTTATTTCCTTTACAAAGTTTTCATGAAGATAGTCTATGAAAATCTCATCTTGATTTGCAAAATTTAGCATTATCTTACTACCATTCGTTAAAATATTAACAAGTTCATTCTTTGAAATGTATAAATTATTATAAAAATAAGCTCGAATGAATTCGAGGTTCCGGTTTGGAGGCTCGAATTTATTCGTGCAGTGTGATGGAGGCGCGGATTTATCCGTGTAAAAAGTGTGAAAAGAAATGACCCGAATGAATTCGGGTTTCCGAGATTTGGAGGCTCGAATTTATTCGTGCAGTGTACTGGAGGCGCGGATTTATCCGTGCAAAAAGTGTGCAAAGGAAAGACCCGAATGAATTCGGGTGTCCGAGATTTGGGGTTCCTTTACTTTAGGTTTTTGAAAAACTCTAGTGTCATTCTTACACCGGCTCCACTTGCTCCAAAGGGGTTATATCCCCATGCTTTTTCAACATATGCAGGTCCTGCTATGTCAAAGTGTATCCATTTGTCTTTGTTTTCTTCTTTTATAAAGTTATCAAGGAAAATCCCAGCTGTGATTGCTCCTCCATATCTTGTGCTTGCTATGTTATTTATATCTGCAACATCTGATTTTATTGTTTTTCTTAAAAATCTATTAAAATCAAGTGATGTTGCGTACTCTCCAGAAGCTAAGGCATGTTTTACTGCTTCTTGTTTTAGTTTTTGATTATTTCCCATAATTCCAGTTGTATATTCACCAACTCCTACTACACAAGCACCTGTAAGTGTTGCATAATCAAAAATATAGTCAATATCTTCTATCTCATCTTGTGCATAACATAAGCAATCAGCAAGTACAAGTCTTCCCTCTGCATCTGTGTTTTTCACTTCTATTGTTTTACCATTTTTTGCAGTTAAAACATCATCTGGTTTATATGCATTTCCACCTATCATATTTTCAACAGCACCTACTATTGCATGTAGTTCAATTGGTAGGTTTAACTTAGCAACTGCATAAGCGATACCAAGTACTGCACAACCTCCTGATTTATCTGATTTCATAGTTGTCATAAAATCAGCTGGTTTTAAAGATAATCCTCCTGAATCATAAGTAAGACCTTTACCTACTAGCACTATTTTTTTCTTGGCATTTTTTGGTTTGTGTGCTAAATGAATAAGTTTTGATTCATGTACTGATGCTATACCTACACTAAACATTGCGTTCATAGAGTTTTCTTCTAAATATTTTTCATCTAATATTTTACACTCTAGTTCAGTTTCCATTGCTATATCTTTTGCTGTTTCTGCCATGATTTTAGGGTAAAAATCACCAGGAGTAGTATTTACCATATCTCTTACTTTATTTACAGCCTCACTTATGATTATTGACTCATTTAAAGTATCTTCTAGTTTTTTATTTATTTCATCAACAACTATATTAAACTCTTGTTTTTTAATCTTTTTTTGTTCTGATTTGTAGTTTGTAAACTTATAATCAGCCAAAAGAGCACCCTCAACTACTGCTTTTAAATTTTTTGTATCTTTTAAGTGAATTTTTGCACTTTTTAGTGTAGTTGAACTAAACTTTTTTATAGCAGTTGCAACAGCTATTGCTATGCTATCATAGTCATTTGCTTCACATCCTACATATATTTTTGAGCTTTGTAATAAAAGCTCACAACACTCATCTTTTGCTTCAAAGTTTAGTGTTTTTAATACTTTTTTATCTTTTGTATTGTTTAGGTCATCTAAGATGATTATCTCTAAACCTGATTTTAGTTTTTTCTCTTTATCAACTAAGTTTATTTTCAACATATTTATCCTTTTTTTTAGTAGCTTTATTAAAATAGTAAATTATACTTCCACCAAAGATTATTGCAAATGGTAAGGCAAAATACCAATGCTCTTTTAAAAAATGTAATACTTTTAAAATCTCTTCACCAAAATACCAAACAGGCACAATAGTAATAGCAGCCCAAAGCCAAGCAGAAAGTAGATTTATAAAAGCAAACATTTTTGCACTATATCTTGTAAGACCTATTGAAATTGGTATGATTGTTCTCATACCATACATATATCTTTGCATAAAGATTATTGGCCAACCATGTTTTTTTAAAAGCAAATGTGCAAGGGCAAACTTTCGTCTTTGACCTTTAAACTTTCTATGAACATAACCTTTGTTAAATCTTCCTATATAAAAATATACTTGGTCACCAGCAAATCCACCAAGACCTGCTACAAAAATAGCAAAGTATAGATTCATATCGCCTGTGTGAGATAAAAGTCCCGCCATTACAAGACCTGCTTCTCCCTCTAACATACCCCAAGCAAAAAGTATTATATAACCATGCTCTTTAAGCAAATAAACAAACTTATTTTCAAAACCACTTACAGGAGCATGGTATAAATTATATGTTAAATATGAGAAAAAAACAACCACTATAAAAGTTAAAATTTTCCCAGAGTGTGGTTGTATTTTTTTAAAAAATTTCTCCATCATTTTCCTTAGTCAAAACTAAGTAAGCTTTTTGCTTGTATCATATCTTTGTCTCCACGACCAGATAAACTAACTATTATAATCTTGTCTTTAAATTTCTCTTTTGCTTTTTTCAAATAAGCAATAGCATGGGCACTTTCAAATGCTGGAATTATTCCCTCTTTTTGACTTAGCCACACAAAAGCATCTAGTGCTTCTTGATCTGTGATTGAGTCATACTCAACTGTTTTGTTATCTTTATGAAAAGAGTGTTCAGGTCCAATACCTGGATAATCAAGTCCAGCACTAAAAGAGTGAGCTTCGATTACTTGTCCATTATCATCTTGTAAAAGATAAGA